>CAZJZP010000039.1:0-7349 GCA_964550505.1 uncultured Prolixibacteraceae bacterium
TTAAATGCTTCAATGTCTAAAATGTCGTTATTAACTAAATTGACATCAACGTGTATTTCTGTTGTTTCGTATTCTTGTTTTCTATCATTTGAAACAAAGCTTTTGGTGTTTTTTACCCTATACACAAGATTAGAGCGACCCTGTATCATTCCCTGATTAATCAATTTTCGGAAGGGTTCATCTTTCACAACAACACCAATATCGAACAAGAATTTATTCCAAAATCGGGAATAGATAAGATGTCCGGTAGCGTGTTCTGTTCCCCCGATATACAAATCCACATCCTGCCAATATGCATTTGCTTCACGTGAAACCAAGGCATTATCATTAGTTGGGTCCATATAACGCAAATAATAAGCAGAAGAGCCTGCAAATCCGGGCATAGTGCTTAATTCATAAGGATATCCGTCTTTTGTGTGCCAGTTTTTGGCTCTTCCAAGCGGAGCTTGTCCGTCTTCTGTGGGTAAAAATTTGTCCACTTCCGGTAATTCCAAAGGAAGTTCGCTTTCGTCGAGCACATAAGGTGTTTCTCCTTTATAATAAACAGGAAACGGTTCTCCCCAATAGCGTTGGCGACTGAAAATAGCATCTCTCAAGCGATAATTAATGCTATGAAAACCGAGTTTTTCCGCTTCCAAATAGTGGATAGTTTCTTTTATCGCTTTATCAACGGGTAAATCTGTGATAAAATCAGAATTTATCATCTTGCCTTCTTTCGCATCGTAAGATTCTTCCCAATCTTTTGGGTCAGATGGCTCGTCGCCTGTTGCAACAACAACCTGCACTATCGGCAGTTGAAAATGCTTAGCAAAGGCAAAATCCCTGCTATCGTGAGCAGGAACAGCCATAATTGCGCCTGTACCATAGCCCGCAAGGACATAATCGCTAATCCAAATCGGAATTTCCTTTTTTGTCAATGGGTTAATTGCATAACTTCCGGTAAAAACGCCACTAATTGTTTTCACATCTGCCATTCTTTCTCTTTCGCTGCGTTTTTTTGTCTGTTCCAGATAGTCTTCTACTTCTTTTTCTCGATTTTCGTGTGTCAGTTCGGGTACTAGGTCGCTTTCTGGTGCTAAGACCATAAATGTTGTTCCAAAAATAGTATCTGGTCGGGTGGTAAATATTTCTATTTGAAGTTTTTTATCTTTAACGGGAAAAAAGACATTTGCACCTTCTGATTTTCCTATCCAATTGCGTTGGATTTCTTTTAAGGAGTCAGACCATTCCAGCTTTTCTAAGCTTTGCAATAGTCTTTCGGCATAAGCAGAAACCCGTAAAAACCATTGCTTCATCTTTTTTTGTTCCACGGGAAAACCGCCGCGCACAGAATAGCCGTTAACCACCTCGTCGTTTGCCAAAACTGTTCCCAATTCAGAACACCAGTTGACCATTGTTTCGGATAAATACGCCAAACGATAGTCTAAGAGCATCTCTTCTTGTTTTTTCTCTGTCCAGCTGTTCCAATCTTCTGCACTAAAAATATCCTGACAGTTGCTGGCTGCATTAAGGCTGGCATTTCCCTCTTTTTCAAAAATGCTAATTAAAGAATCGATGCTTTCTGCTTTATTTGTTTCTTTATTAAACCAATGCTTAAATAATTGAATAAAAACCCATTGTGTCCATTTGTAATATTTTGGATCAGAAGTGAGTACTTCTCTGTTCCAATCATAGGAAAATCCTATTTTATCTAGTTGACTTCTGTATCTTTTGATGTTTTCTGCTGTGGTTTTTGCAGGATGTTGTCCTGTTTGGATGGCATATTGCTCTGCGGGCAAACCAAAGGCATCATAACCCATCGGATGCAATACGTTAAAACCCTTCAGTCGTTTGTATCGAGAATAAATATCCGAAGCGATATAACCCAAAGGATGTCCAACGTGCAAACCTGCTCCAGAAGGATAAGGGAACATGTCTAACACATAAAACTTTTCTTTCTCTTTATCTATATCAACACGATAAATATTGTTTTCTTGCCAATATTTTTGCCATTTTTCTTCAATTTCTTTGTGATTATATTCCATGCTTAGCGTTTTTTTTGCATTGCGAAATTAATAGTTTCTAAGAAATAGCCTAAAGCATTTTATAAAAAATAAAGGGGAAATACATTTTTGATAGTATTGATGCTTGAAGAAAACGGCATTTATTAATTTTCTTCGTTTTCAATAATTAATCCTATTCCTGCTTCTTTCAATGCTTTAACAGATTTGCTGCAAATGTTTGCTGTAGAAATAAGCGATATACTAAGCCTTGGATTTGACGCTTTTATTTCTTCTGCCAATGCAATTATTTTCTGCGTATCTTTCATAATAATACGGCTTTTTCTCTTTTTTTCTATCGCAATATGCTGTTCTGCGATTTTTCTGATTTTTTGCCGATTATTTACTCCAAAATCTTTTGCTGTAAGCATTATTCTTCCTCCGTTTTAGATTTTTTCATTAAAATATAAAAAGTGGTTCCTTTATCAACAATGGAATCAAACCAAATTTTTCCACCAACAGCGTTAATAATATTTTTTATCATAGGCAATCCTAAGCCTTTTCCAGCTGTTTTAGTGGTAAACTTGGGTATGAATATCTTTTCGTGCATTTCTGGCGGTATTCCGCAGCCCTTGTCTTCTACACTAATAAAAACATCTTCCTCCATGCTGTTTATCCTAATGATAATGCTTTGTTCTTTCAATCCCTCCATTGCTTGTTCTGCATTTTTAATCAGATTATTGAAAACTCTGAGCATTTGGTTTTTATCTGCATTAACAAGTATTTCTTTATTATCGCCTTCATGAATGAGGTTTATTTTCAGATTGGAGCCTTTTTGGAAAAGATCCACTGCGTTTTCTATTACTTCAATAATATTAATACTGCTAATTTTTGTTTGTGGCATTTGGGCAAAATCAGAAAAAGCTGTTGCAATATCAGATAATGCATCAATTTGTTCTACCAGGCGCTCGGAGAATTTTTTTATTTGTTCGGCTTTGTCCACAGATTCGTCGTTCCATACTTTTTGAATGTATTGAACGTTTAATTTCATTGGTGTTAGCGGGTTTTTAATTTCATGTGCCACTTGTTTTGCCATTTCTCTCCAGGCCATTTCTCTTTCTGTCTTTGCCAACATTTTTGCACTTTTATCCAATTCATCAATCATACGGTTGTACTCTCTAATCATATCCCCGATTTCATCATTCTTTTTCCATTGTATTTTTTCATTAGCTCTGCCTAAAGATATTTTTCGCATACTCTCTTGAATTGTTTTTAAGGGTCTGCTTAAATATCCCGAAACAAAAATACCAAGGGCGATTGCTAAGGCAACTAGCATTAAATAAATATTTAAAAAAGTGCTGATATAAGAAGAAATCTCCATTTTCATTTCTTCTTGTTTTGCAAAGTATGGTAGATTGATATAACCCAGCTTTTTCCCTTTATAATTCAAAAAAGGAACATAGGCTGAAAGGTATTTCATATCTGCAATTTTCTCTTCATGAACATAAAAAGATTTGTTTTGCTCATTTAATTGAAAATAGGCCTCTGGGTTAATTTGTCTAGACAGCAAGGCTTCTTCAAAGACTTCAGGACGTGAAGTAGCAAATAAATTTCCTTTAGTATCAAAGAAATGGATATCAGAGAAAAAGACGTTAGAAAACTTATAAAGCAGATTGGAAAAATAGTTTTTATCAACTTCTGATAAATCTTCCGATTCTGCAATTTTGTGTTCTACTTCTATTAATACAGAATGTGTTTTTTCCGTTAAAATATCCTTGTTTTTGCTTTCGTTATTTTGATAAATATAAATAATACTACTAATTCCGATGATAATAAAAGAAATAACAATCAAAACGGCGATACTAAATTGTATTCTTGTTTGAAAGGTTAATTCAAATAGTGCTCTAAAATTAATGGGAGCTTTTATAAAATAAACAAAAAACAAGAGTAATAAAGCAAAAATGATAACAATATATGCCAGTGGAGAAATTTTTTGAATAATGCTTTCCGTTTCTTTACCAACAACAATGGAAGTATTATTATCTGTATGGTAAACCAAATGATTATATCCTGCATTATCAAAAAAATCATATTCTGCTGTCGTAGTAATGTTTTCTGGCAAATAAAACCAATAGAAAAAATCGCCATAACGATAAATCAGTTCGTTGTTTTTATATTTTGCAAAAGTATAGTCTTTATTAAAGGAAGTGATATTAATGTTTTCATCTATTAAAAGCTCTGGATAACCCAGTCTTTGTGGCATTAGAATGGAATTCAATTCTATAAATACATTGAGGTTTGTAGTGCTGCTATCTTCTTGGAAAAAAGCTAATTGACAGAAATATCGGTTTTTTCCAGAGCCGTCTTTAAGAAAATACAGATTGGGATTAAAAGTTGGAATTCCTATGGAATTTATCATGTTTTGAAAAAAGACATAACATGGAATTTCTTCATTTTCCTTATTCAAAAATAATAGGTCTGTTTCATAACAATATGTAATGCGTTTATTGTATTTAGCCCAGTAATTTGAAAAATAATTATTAATGATGTATTCTGAAACAATTGCTTCATTAAAATTTTTGTTTGCCAATTTTGATTTTAAAGAGTCGTCTTGCAGAATTTTCTCTTCTATTTCGTCAAATTGATATTCCGCAATTGGATCTCTTTCTTCTGCTAAGCTAACAGCTCTCATTTTACGTTCTTCTTGTTCTTTCGCATCAATATATGTGTTTATTCTATTTGTTAAAAACAAGGAGAAAAACAATAATAGCAGAAGAATAAAAGAACTTTGCAGCACATTTTTCTTTATAAGCAGCTGTAAGGATACCAAAACGTATAAGAAAGCGAGGAAAAGACTCAATAATAAATTTCTTTCTACTAGAAAATATAGAAGAATAATCACAAAAGATATTGCTAAAAGAATAGATACTTTTGGTCTTGTTTGCTTTTCCATTTTTAGCATAATAAAAGGTGGTAATAGCAAAGAAAAGGAAATGCAAAAAACGGCTAACATACTAATTATCGCCAGAAAAGAAATCTTGAAAACGCTTCTAAAGCCCAAGTCTATAGTCGAATTAAAAATAAATATAGCAAAGAATTTGTCAAGTAAGACAATTGCTGCTAAAAGCAACAGAAAAGCAATTAATACGCGAAAATGAATGGCAATTTTTTGGAGAAAAGCAAAATTTAACCTTCTATAAAGAATGACAATACAAATTGCCAGCAAAAAGCTATTAACAAATAAATCACCTAAGGATGGTAAACAGGCTGATCCAGCAAAATACAGTGGACTAAAAAAATCATCCTGATAAAGTAGCGCAGGATAATGGAAATACTGACTTAGTACTCGTATGGATATAATAAAAAATACGCTAATAAATGTGCTAAGATTTTTGAGTTGTTTCTTTTTGCTTAAAAAAATGAGTGTTTCTCCTATAAACAGTGGTATGAAAATAATGAGTAAAAGATAGAATCCTAGTAAGATGTAGAATATTAATTGATTTTTTTGTTGTGTAGGACTAATAATCACAGAGAATACAAAGTCATTATCAATATTAGTAATTTGATAAGAGCCTTTTTCTAGGCTTATTTCCGCGTTGACCTTGGTATTATAGCTTGAATGGAAGTGGTTTTGTACATATTTATTCTGAAAAGGATACTCTGACTTAAGCTGTGCGAGGAGATAAATCTTTTGTTGAGATGTTTTTGTTTTTATTAGATAATACCAGCCATTATTAAAGCGAATTAATTCTTTGTTTTTGCCACTAAGTTTAGACTTATCAAAAACCAAGGCGTTGGAGTTCCAAAATTTTAATTCATTGTTTTCTTCTATAAAAATGAGTATCCCTTTTTTTTCATAAAGAGGAACTTTGGAAACGGTTTTTGTAGAAAAAACATTTTCCTGTTCAATTATTTTTGGAATTTCTTTTTCTAAATCAACTAATATTTTTTCTTGCTCATAAAAACTCTTTTGTATTTTTTGTATTTCATTTTCTTCATTAATTTGATTTTGGTCTTTGAGCAGGAAAAAACAGGCAAATATAACCAATATCGCCGACAGTTGTGCTATCCACCTGATTAACTGCGTTTTATCTCCTTGCCTTTTCATATATCGTTGATTTTCTTACAATTACATCGGCTTAAATTGAGCCGTTTTCGCGTGTTTTTTTGATTTTTTTGACTGTATGTACCATAGTCTTGTCAAAATTAAGAATATGTGCTAAAAATCCCTCTTTTGTGTTTTCTTTTTTTTTGTTTCACGTGAAACTTATTTTTGTAACAAAACTAATAGTGCAGAAATATCTGCCGGCGAAATTCCAGAAATACGACTTGCTTGACCTATGGTTTCTGGTCGGTTTTTCTCTAGCTTTTCTCTCGCCTCGATTGATAGTGCTGATATGTTTTTATAATCCATATTTTTTCTTAAACGAAGTTGATCGTATTTGTGGATTCTTTCAGAAAGTTCTTTTTCTTTTTTAATGTAGGTGTCGTATTTGATTAGAATTTCAGTTTGTTCTAAAATTTCTCTTTTTAGTTTTTGCTGATTTTGTTTTATTGTTGTTTTGCTTTCAATTATTCCAAGCAAATCGAAAATTGAAATTTCTGGTCGCAATAAAATGCTTTCCATTTTCACTTTTTGTTTTATTGGAGAAGATGCTTTGTCTTTTAAAATAGCATTTACTTCTATTGGCGAAACACTAGTTGTTTTTAAAAAACGAATCAAGCTATTCGTTTCTTTGACTTTTTCATTAACGGCATTTAATCTTTCTTTATTGAGCGTTCCTAATTTGTATGCTATTTCACTTAAGCGAATGTCTGCATTATCTTGTCTTAACAGTATGCGAAATTCTGCTCTCGAAGTAAACATTCTATAGGGTTCATCTATTTCTTTTGTAATCAAATCATCAATTAAAACTCCGATATAAGCTTGGGATCTACTCAGTACAAAAGCTTCTTTTTCGTTAATGGATAAATGTGCATTAATTCCTGCCATCAATCCCTGAGCTGCGGCTTCTTCATATCCTGTTGTGCCGTTTACTTGTCCTGCCAAGAATAGTCCTTGAATGTTTTTTGTTTCTAAATTAGATTTAATTTGTGAGGGAGGAAAAAAGTCATATTCTATCGCATAACCAGGTCTGAAGATATGCGCATTTTCAAATCCTGAAATCTGTTGTAAGGCTTCATGTTGAATTTCTTCTGGCAAGGAAGAAGAAAAGCCATTGAGATAATATTCTATTGTATTCCAACCTTCAGGTTCCAAAAATAGTTGATGTCTGTCCTTGTCAGAAAAGCGCTCAATTTTGTCTTCAATTGAAGGACAATATCTCGGACCAATTCCCTGAATTCGTCCAACAAACATCGGAGATTTAT
>CAZJZP010000039.1:7449-13231 GCA_964550505.1 uncultured Prolixibacteraceae bacterium
TCTTCTTTCATTCTGCCTCCAGAAAATTGTTTTTCTCCAATATGAATAATTCCGTTTAAAAAAGTACCGCTAGTTATAATGACCGTTTTAGCAGTAAAAAATTGGTCGTATTTGGTATAAACACCTTCAATTTTGCCATTTTCTATTTTAAGTCCTACAACAGCATCTTCTCTTATAAATAAATTGGAGGTATTTTCTAAACAAAATCTCCATTCTTTGGAATATTCTGCTCTATCGATTTGCATTCTAGGACTCCACATTGCGGGTCCTTTAGAGCTGTTGAGCATTCTAAATTGTATGGCAGTTTTATCTGCAATAATCCCCATCATTCCTCCCAAGGCATCAATTTCTCTTACAATTTGTCCTTTCGCCACACCACCAATAGAGGGATTGCATGACATTTGTGCAATAGCATCCATGTTTGTTGTTATCAACAAAACCTTAGATCCGAGTTTTGCTGCAATATAAGCAGCTTCGCAGCCAGCATGACCAGCTCCTGCCACTATTACATCATATGTTGTTTCATTTTTTTTCATGTTTCACGTGAAACTAATAAAGCTAATGCTTGATTTTCTTTCTCTCTCATTTCTTTTTTTTCTTTTGGAGACTTGTCTTTAAATCCAAGTAAGTGTAATACTCCATGTATAATTACCCGGGGCAATTCCTCGTTAAAACTAGTCTTCTGCTCTAATGCATTTTCTTTTACTCTATCTATACTTATATAAACTTCTCCTTCAACAAAATCATTAATCCAAAAACTAATTACATCGGTTAACGAGTTGTGGTTCAGGTGTTTGCGGTTAATTTGCAAAAGATAATCATCCGTACAAAAGATGAAATTCAACTGAATTAAAGTATTGGATTCTTTTTGAACTATTTTTTTAATCCATTCTTGGATTTGCTTTTGTTGCTTTAGGGTAAAACTGGGGTGTTGGGAGAAAAAACAAATGCGGGAGAACATAAAAAAAGCTTAATTTTCCTGTACTTTGTTGTTGATAGTTTCTTTCTCAAACTTCTTCAATAAACCCACTCTTTTGCTTGCCAATTCCTTGTTAATACTGGATGTTTTGAAGGATATTAACATGCATCTTTTTTCTTTGTCATACGCACTATTATCTGCTAACTTTCGTATTAAAAAAATACCTCTTCCCTCTTTTTCATTGTTATTTATATCTGTTGGGTCTGGTATATTGTCAAAGTCAAAGCCATTTCCCTCGTCAATTACACGAAATTCTAGAGCAACTTCGTTGTGTAGAAAATGAACAGTTACCTTCTTGTCAAAATCTTGTTTATTGGCGTGTATTATGGCATTTTCTACCGCTTCATTTAAACTAATCAGAATATTTCCAAAATAACTGTTATTTATATTATGTTCATCGCTTATTTGTTCAACAAATGCTGTGAGTTTATTTAATTCGCTGAGCGATGAGTTTAGTTCTAAAATATGTTCTTTCATAATCGTGTAATCATAAAAATTATTCAAAATTATAAAAATATTGATTAACTCGCATCTTATAATAAGAATTTAATTGCGGAGGTAATGTTTTTAACAACTCCTCTCTTCCTTTCTTATCTATTTTATACTTAAAAAATTCACTTGGGTTACTATAAAATTCATTTTTTGCTTCATTTGATTCTCTTCTTTCTTCTTGATCTCTTTCTTCTTGGGCTTTTTCAGCATTCATCAATCGCACTAATATTTCTTTTTGACGTTCAAGGGTTTCTTGCGTAATTCTTTTGTTCACAAGGTCTCTCTCTGTCATTTCCATTTCCTCCATTGCCTTCTGAATATCGGATTGTCCTTCTTTAACGCCTTGTTCCATGAGTTCCTGCTGATATTCTTGCAACATTCTTCGTATTGCTTCTTGTTGAGCGGCGTATCTGGCAAATTGTTCACTCATGCTTTGACCTTGTTTTTGTTTTCCATTTTTTAAATCTTGCAATTGCTGATTTAATTGTTCTTGCATTTGCTTCATTGTTTTTGGAGAAGGTTTATTGCCTGGCTTGGGCTTGTTTCCTGGTTTATTGCAATTGCTATTGCATTTGGACTCCATATTATTAAGCTGCGATTGCATGTTTTTCATTACCTCTGCTAAAAATAGCGCAATATTATTGATTGATGTCATTGCGTATTGCTGTCTTGCCAAAGCTTGTGGTGTTTTGTGTTCTGCTAATTGGGATAATATTTCATTTTGCTGGTAGTTTAAATCTTGCAATTCTTTTAAAATAAAAGATTCTATTTGTGCCTGTCGTTTGGCTAGGGCTTTTAACGAATCCTCGACAAGAAGCAAGTCGCTTTTTAATTGGTGTTGTTGTTGAGCGATTTCCGTGTATTTTGGACTACTTTTTGGCGTTTTCTTCAGTCTATTAATAATGTTTTCCTGCTGAAAAGAGGCAGTAATCAAATTTTCTAGTATTTGTCTTAGTGTGCGTATATCCTCAGCTGTATTCTGCATTTGCATTTCCATTTGCATCTCACTCAATTTATCGGCCATTTTTTTCATCTGTTCAGCGCTGCCTTTTTGGTGTGGTGAAGCTTTTGAAGGTTTTGATTTTTGTAACTCTTCCATTGCTTTCTGCATTTCATCTTCTATTTGCTCTATTTCTTCTTCTGGCTGTTCAAATTGGTTAGGTTCGCTTAAGTCTTTATTTAATTCTTCCAATTCCTGCAATTCTTTTTTAATTTCCTGGAATTCTTTATTAATTTGTTCTTGTTCTTGCTTGATTTCTGCCGCATCTTCTTTGTCTTTACTTTTTTCGGATAATTCTTCTTGTTTTTCCGCTAATTCGTTTAATTCTGCGATTTTATCTTCCAGTTTTTTATCAAATTCTAATTGTTTTAATAGCTCCATACTTCTATCCAACTCCTTTTCCAGAAATGCATTATCTTTTTGCATTTTATCCAATTCTTCCTGAAGCTTTCTCTTATCAATGTTCTCTGAAAGCTTTTCTAACTCCTTGAGCTTTTCTTTCATCTCTTCAGGAATTATTTTTTCAAATAATTCATTGTATTCTTTTTGCTTTTTTAATAGCTCTTCGTTTTGTTGTGGGTTATTTTGTTGCTCCTTTTTTTGAATAAATTCGTTTTTCTTTGCTAAGTCTTCAAATTCTTTCTGAATGCTTTTTTGTTTTTCTATAAGTTCCTGCAATTGCGCTTTCTCTTCCCAACTCAATTGCTTCTTTTCTTTCATTTTTAATTGTAGCTCGTCAATCAATTTTTGCAAATCTTGAATGTCCTTTAGCAAGTCTTCTGTTTTACAAGCAAAATCTTGTTTTTCTTTGGTTATAAGCTGTTCTTTTTCTTCTTTAGTTAATTTTCTGAAGGTATATTTTTGTGAAACGCTAGTCTTTGGTCCAGAAATATAATCATTGTCTGTAATGCTAAAAAAGTATTGCAACTCCTCTCCTTCCTTTATTTCTAAGGAAGAAAAATCGAAAAAATGATAAAATTCTTGCTCTAAATCATTTGTTATTTTAATGCTTTTCGTGCTATTCTTGTTTTTTTGTTGAATATGCATGGTGAGCTTGGTAAATCCATAATCATCTCTAATTTTTCCGGTAAAAAAACGGATGTCATCGCTTATGCTGTCAGTAAACTCTTGAACTGCAATTTCAGGATATAAATCTGGAATAACTTTTACAGAATATTTAATTTTTCCTGAATTATGCATTTTCTCGTTTTGCAGGTCGATAGCATAAGAAAAACTGCTTCTAGCTTGCTTTTTAAAGCTGAATTTATCTCTTATTGATTTTTCTAATGGATAGTATAGACTATCTATAAAAAAGCCAACAGAATCAGTATTTTTAGTGTAAACACTCCACTTAATTATTGTTCCATGTGGAACAATGAGATCTCCTGTGTTTTCGAGTTTTTCGTTTGGTAATTTTGTATGCTTTGGATATTCTAACTCCAATTCTAAAAAACGAATGAGCGGCATATTAATAATGTCAAGCTGATATTCTTTGCTACTATATTCATCTGTCTGAATATAAAATGTTTGACGTCTATTTACCTTCTTAAAAACGTACTCAAATTGAGCATTATTGATTTTTTTAGTCTTGTATTTCTGTTCATTTACAACAATAAAAACTTCGGAGGGAAAAGCAGTTCCTTCAAGAGATATTTTTAGATTAAAGTCTTCATTTTGTGGAACTTCCAGCTTTTCATTTTCTATCTTTATAGTATATGGTAAGGGCTTGATAAATTCTTTGTTGTGGTTTATCACACGTTGAAGTGGTTCTGAAAACAAATTGGGAACAAAAACTAATGAAATCACAAATAGCAAGCTAAATATAGTAGAATATCGAATTAGTTTTCTGTTATTTTTGATAATATCAATAGCATCAGAAAAGCTATAAGTAGAAATCTCTTTTGACTTTTGATTGATAGAGTCAATTAATAATTTCTTGTCTTGATTCGAGCTAGCTTTTTCTTCTAACTGCAATATATTGAGCAACTTATCTGATATCTCCTTAAAGTGCTTACCTATAATTTTAGCTGCATGATGATAAGAAATAGTGCTAAAAACCCCAGAATATTTGAATGCCGGGATAAAAACTTTATAAACAAATAGCAAGGAAGCATAAAGCAATAAAGAATAAAAAAGTATTGTTCTAATTTGTGTGCTAAAGGAATAAAAATATTCAAAAACTGCGATAATAAACAATAGTATTATAGTTAATAGAGTAAAAATCAAAAAACCAGATATTATCTGATTCAGATAATATTTTCTGATAAATTGGTTTATCTTTTGCCTAATACTGTTATTGTTTCGCTTCATTGGTACAAAGATACAGTCTTTTAATTGATTTAAAAAATCACTGTTATTCTAACGGTAGAATAAAAAAAATTATATTTTTTGTGTCATTTTTTAGCAATTCTGTATTTCTTTTGTACATTTGATTGAATTATCAGTTGTTATTTACATCATAAAACATAAAACCATATAAAAATGAAGAAATTAGGAAGTTTTATTTTCTTTTTATTATTGCTTAACGGTATTAATGCACAAACAGAAAGCTTTTCTGCATACGAGCTTGAACCACACAAGCGAAATTTACATTTAAAATCAGCCAATGATTTTTACCACGATGATTATGACGTGCATTTCTATTTTTTGGATATTAATGTTGAAAACACCTCAACAGAAATTAGTGGCAAAGTAGAAATTCATGCTAATGTTACCACTACACAATTAGATACTTTCTTTTTTGAAATAAAAGACTTTTTAACGGTTGATTCGGTTGCTGTTAACGGCATTCCGCATTATTGTATTCAGGGAAATAACGTGGGAAAAATACCGCTCATCGCAAGTCTTGGTCAAAATGGCTCTATTATAACAGAAATTTTCTATCAAGGATTGCCTGTTACAACGGGATTCTTTTCTGGCATATCCCACGATACAGTCCCTTTTTGGAATAATTTAGTTACTTGGACATTATCAGAACCTTACAACGCAGATGATTGGTGGCCTTGCAAACAAGACTTAAAAGACAAAGCGGATTCTGCCTGGATTTTTATTACAACAGATTCTGCTAACAAAGCTGGTTCTAATGGTATTCTCAGAAACATTGTTGATCTTAATAACGGAAAATACAGATATGAATGGAAAACAAATTATCCTATTGTTTATTATCTCATTTCTGTTGCTGTTTCCGATTACGATGAGTATAATGTGTATGCAAAACCTGCAAATTTTGGGGGAGATTCTATTCTCGTTCAAAATTATATTTATAACGATGGATTATACCTAAATCTTTATCAAGCTGATATTGATAAAAC
>CAZJZP010000040.1:0-12987 GCA_964550505.1 uncultured Prolixibacteraceae bacterium
CAAATTAATAAATTATTGGCAGAAATGGTGGAAGAAGGTTGTGAATACTGCTTTATGGAAGTAAGTTCACACGCTATCGTCCAGCATCGAATAGACTATTTGCATTTTACCGCAGCTGTTTTCACTAATATTACCCAAGATCATTTTGATTACCACCAAAACTTCCAAAACTATATCAACGCCAAGAAAACTTTCTTTGATATGCTTCCCAAAAATGCATTTGCTTTATCTAATGCCGACGACAGAAACGGGAAAATCATGTTGCAAAACTGTGATGCAAAGAAATACTATTACGGAATACGACAATTTGCAGATTTTCAAGGAAAAGTTATGGATAGCGGCATTAATGGATTGATGCTGAAATTAAATGAGCTTGAAATGCATTCTCCTTTGGTTGGAAATTTCAACGCATATAATCTTACGCTGGTTTATGCTGTTGCATCTCTCCTAGGACATGATAAAGAAGAAGTTTTACCAATTCTTAGCGGTTTGGGAACTGTCAGGGGTAGGTTTGAAACCATTCTTAGTGAAGAGAATATTATGGGAATTATTGATTATGCGCATACTCCTGATGCCTTGGAGAATGTATTAACAACAATTAATGATATCAGAACACATAACGAAACACTTATCACAGTTGTTGGAGCTGGCGGAAACCGAGATAAAAGCAAAAGACCTTTAATGGGAAAGATTGCCAGCGAACTCAGCGACAAAGTCGTCTTCTGCTCAGATAACCCCAGAAACGAAGACCCTGAAAGCATTCTTGACGATGTTATTGAAGGAGTGGAAGCCGATAGAAAGTCCAGATATTTACGCATCAGCGACAGAAAAGAAGCAATAAGAACAGCGGTGATGTTGGCTAAGCCTAACGACATTATTCTTATTGCAGGAAAAGGACATGAAACATATCAAGAAATTAAAGGCGTGAAATACGATTTCGACGATAGAAAAATACTAATACAAATGCTCAAAAAATAGAATTATGCTGTATCATTTGTTCGATTATTTATCTCAACACACAAATATTCCTGGAGCAGGTATTTTCCAATACCTATCGTTCAGGGCCGCAATGGCTGTTCTAACTTCCTTGTTAATCTCTATGATTTTCGGTAGAAAACTAATAAACTTTCTTCGAAAAAAACAAGTAGGCGAAAGCGTTAGAGATTTGGGACTTGAAGGTCAAAAAGAAAAAGAAGGAACTCCAACAATGGGAGGTTTGATAATTTTAGCTTCCATTCTTATCCCAAGCTTACTATTTGCTAAACTAAACAACATATACATCATTCTTATCCTTGTTTCTACCATTTGGTTGGGATTTATTGGATTCTTAGATGATTATATTAAAGTGTTTAAACACAATAAAAAAGGCTTAGCCGGAAAGTTTAAAGTATTAGGACAAATTGCTTTAGGGATTTTTATTGGCGTAACCATGTATTTCCATGAAGATATTGTGATAAGACAAAACATTGACAAAACCGCAATCAGTATTGATGCAGGTGTAGAGAGACAAGTAAGCTCTGGCGATTTGTTTGAAGACGAAACAAAATCAACACTTACCACTATTCCTTTTTTCAAAAATAACGAATTTGATTATGCTATTTTAATAAAATGGATAGGAAATGGCGCAGAAAGATATGCTTGGCTGATTTTTATTCCGATTGTGATTTTTATCATCACAGCCGTTTCTAATGGTGCAAATATGACAGATGGATTGGATGGTTTGGCAACCAGCACTTCTGCAGTAATTGCTGGAGCGCTGGGTGTTTTAGCCTGGGTATCAGGCAACTATATTTTTGCTGATTATTTAAATATAATGTATATCCCACACTCCGGTGAACTGGCAATTTATATCAGTGCATTTTTAGGAGCTTGTATCGGATTTTTATGGTATAACTCCTACCCTGCTCAGGTTTTTATGGGCGATACGGGAAGTTTAGCAATTGGAGGAATTATCGCAGTTTTTGCAATAATTATCAGGAAAGAATTGCTAATTCCATTGCTTTGCGGGATTTTTCTTATCGAAAATCTTTCCGTAATGGTTCAAGTGGCATACTTCAAACATACTAAAAGAAGATTGGGAGAAGGAAAACGAGTATTTCTGATGGCTCCACTTCATCACCACTACCAAAAGAAGGGATATCATGAAGCTAAGATAGTGCAACGATTTTTTATTGTGGGCATTATGCTCGCGGTATTGACAATAATAACATTAAAAGTTCGATAAATGTCGCTGCTAACGATACTCGGATGTGGAGAAACAGGATATGGCGCTGCCGTTTTGGCACAAAAAAAAGGATTTGAAGTTTTTGTATCTGACGCAGGAAAAATAAAAAATAAATATAAAAACGTTCTTTTACATAATAAGATTGACTTTGAAGAGGAAAAACATGATGTTGACAGAATCCTAAGTTCTGAAATGCTGATAAAAAGTCCGGGAATTCCTGACTCTGCTCCTATTATTCAGGAAGCGAAAAAAAGGAATCTTGCGATTGTTTCCGATATTGAATTTGCAGCCAAATACACTAAGGCAACAAAAATATGTGTTACTGGCAGCAATGGAAAGACAACTACAGCAAGTTTGATCTATCATATTCTACAAAAAGCAGGCTTAAAAGTTGCCTTGGCTGGAAATGTTGGAAAAAGTTTTGCTTACAGTGTTGCTACAGAAAAAATAGACTATTACGTCTTGGAAATTAGCAGCTTTCAACTAGACTATATGTTTGACTTCAAAGCCGATATTGCCGTCTTGTGTAATATCAGCCCAGATCATCTAGATAGATATAATAACCATTTTCAAGATTATATCGATTCCAAATTCCGCATACTGCAAAATCAAAACAGCAATGATGCATTTGTGTATTGCCTGGATGATTACACAAGCACAAAAGAAATTAAAAAAAGAAGAATTAAGGCTTCAAGCTATGCCTTTTCTATCAAAAAAGAAATTAAAGAAGAAGGAGCTTTTACAGATAAAAACAAGATAATAATAAACATTAATAAAAATACACTTACTATGAATATTGAAGAATTAGCATTACAAGGAAAACACAATCTCTACAATTCAATGGCTGCTGGAATCAGCTCACGATTGTTAGATATCAGAAAAGATGTTGTGCAAAAAGGATTGTCGGATTTCCAAGGTGTTGCCCACAGATTAGAAGGACTTGGCAGCGTTCAGGGTGTTAGCTTTATCAACGACTCGAAAGCAACCAATGTAAATGCTACATGGTATGCATTAGAAAGCATTCCAAAACCCTTGATTTGGATTGTTGGCGGAATTGACAAAGGAAACGACTACGAATCTTTAAAACCGCTTGTTTTTGAAAAAGTTAAGGCTATTATTTGCTTGGGAAAAGACAATAAAAAATTACGTAAAGAATTCGGAAAGATAGTAGAATATATTGATGAAGCTGATTCTGCTGAAATGGCTGTTAGGAAAGCTTTTGCACTTGCAATCTCAGGTGATACTGTTTTATTATCTCCGGCTTGCGCAAGTTTCGATCTTTTCGAAAACTATGAAGACAGAGGAAATCAATTTAAAAACGCTGTTAAAGAATTATAATACAGAGCAATAGACAGGAATGAAACTCATTGAAAACATAAAAGGCGATAAAGTTATTTGGGGCATTGTTATTTTGCTTTCCCTTTTCTCTTTACTTGCTGTGTATAGTTCTACAGGAAGCTTGGCATACAAGTATCAACAGGGAAATACAGAACACTACGTTCTCAAACATTTTGGGATTATGTTTTTTGGTCTGGTTTTGATGTATCTAACACATCTGATAAAGTTCACCTATTTCTCTAAAATAGCACAAATACTTTTATACATCGCAGTTCCCTTGCTCCTTCTTACGCTAATTCTGGGAGCAAATATTAATGAGGCAAGCAGATGGCTTGTTATTCCGGGTACCTCAATCTCATTCCAAAGTTCCGACCTTGGTAAAATCGCGCTTATCATGTTTCTTTCCCGAACATTATCTAAGAAAGCAGATCTAATAAATGCTGATTTTAAAACTGTTTTTAAGAATTTCGCATTGCCTGTTTTCATCATCTGCGCTTTGATTTTTCCAGCTAACTTTTCAACGGCAGCTATTCTCTTCTTTGTTTGCTTTGTATTATTGTATATCGCACAATTATCAACAAAACACCTTTTCTACATTATTGGTATTGTGCTTGCTTCCATTTTTATTGTGGTATTGATACATCTTGCTTTACCAAAGTATAATATACTTCCCCGTTTCGAAACTTGGGTTAGCAGAACCGATAATTCAAAGGAAAAATATCAAGTTGATCAGGCAAAAATCGCTATCGTTAGCGGAGGTGTATTAGGGAAAATGCCAGGAAACAGCACACAAAGAAATTTTATTCCTCAAGCATATTCTGATTTTATTTTTGCAATTATTATTGAAGAATATGGCATTATCGGAGGAATTATTATTCTGCTGCTCTACCTGATTTTATTTTATCGGGCAATAATTATTGCTAAAGCAAGCCCCAATTTATTTGGGGCATATTTGGCAATTGGCTTAATGTTAATCCTTGTTGTGCAAGCACTTATAAACATGGGAGTTGCCGTGGATTTATACGCTATGGTTACAGGACAACCGCTTCCGCTGATAAGTATGGGAGGTACATCTTTGTTTTTCACTTGTATTTCATTGGGTGTGGTTTTAAGCGTTAGCAAAGGATTCGAAGAAAACAAAAAAAATAAAAAAATAGCATGATAAAAAAACAGAAATATATCATAAGCGGAGGAGGAACTGGAGGACATATTTTTCCAGCTATTGCAATTGCTAATGCAATTAAAAAGCGCAATCCCGAAGCTGATATTCTTTTTATCGGCGCAAAAGGTAAAATGGAAATGGAGAAAGTTCCTGCTGCTGGTTATCCTATTGAAGGTCTTAATATTCAGGGCTTGCAAAGGAAACTATGCGTACAAAATCTGCAATTTCCCTTCAAATTAATGAATAGTTTGCACAATGCGAGAAATATTATCCGCAAATTTAAACCCGATGCTGTAATTGGTGTTGGTGGTTATGCAAGTGGTCCAACATTAAGAGTCGCTTCTAAAAAAAGAATCCCTTGCCTTATTCAGGAACAAAATTCCTATCCCGGAATTACTAATAAATTATTAGCAAAAAGAGTTCATAAAATATGTGTTGCTTATCCTGATATGGACAGATTCTTCCCTAAAGAAAAAATTATTCTTACCGGAAATCCTATTAGAGAAGAATTATGTGCTAGTTCCATTTCCAAAAAGCAAGCTCTAGCTTTCTTTAATTTCTCGGATAAAAAACCCATGATATTAGTAGTTGGAGGAAGCTTAGGCGCAAGAAGTTTGAATAACAGCACTTTAAAAGGACTTGAAAAACTTGAAAAAGCAGGCATTCAATTATTATGGCAATGTGGAAAATATTATTTTGAAGGATTAAAAAATCAAACTGAACAAAGTGAAAACTATATGCTAACGGCTTTTATCAACAGAATGGATATGGCTTATGCAGCTGCGGATATCGTTATTTCAAGAGCTGGAGCACTTTCAATTTCCGAACTTTCGGCATTAGGAAAAGCAAGCATTTTTGTGCCTTCCCCAAACGTTGCAGAAGACCACCAAAAAAAGAATGCGATGGTATTGGTGAATAAAAAAGCTGCAATTATGGTAGAAGATAAAGATGCAGAAGAAAAACTAATTGATACAGCAATTCAATTAATAAATAATAAAGAGGAAATTAATACACTGGAAACAAATATTAAAGAATTAGCATTCAGAAACGCTGCGGATAAAATTGCAGAAGAAATCGAAAAATTATAGCATGACAGAGAAGAAAAAACATAGCAAAACAATTTATTTTATCGGTATTGGCGGTATTGGTATGAGCGCACTTGCTTTATACTACCATCAAAAAGATTTTCTGATAAAAGGCTATGATAAAACGCCTTCTCCCATTACCGAAGATTTACAAAATAAAGGCATCGATATTATTTTCGAAGATGACAGTAATCATCTGCCTGAAAAAACAGATGCTGTTGTTTATACGCCAGCAGTTCCAAAAGATTTAGCATTATTGCTTGATGCAAAAAAAAGAGGAATTCCTGTGCTAAAACGTGCTGAAGCACTGGGAATAATATCCAAGCGATTACAAAGCATTGCTATTGCCGGAACACACGGCAAAACAACCATAACTTCAATGCTAGCTCATATTTTATATCTAGCAGGAGAAGAAATTTTATCACTAATTGGAGGCATTAGCAAAAACTACAACAGCAACCTTATTCTTACTGAAAATCCACAAAAACTTATTGTAGAAGCGGATGAATACGACAGATCCTTTTTAAATCTATTCCCCGACAAAGCTATTATTTCTGCAATGGACGCCGATCATTTAGATATTTATGGTACCAAAGAAGAATTACATCTTGCTTTTCAATCTTTTGCCAATCAAATAAAACCTAATGGAACGCTGCTCATTTTTGACGAACTAAAAAACGTTTTTTCTACTATTGATGTGAAAAAATATGGCTTTTCCGAAAAAGCGGACTACCGTATCGACCAGCTTCGTATTGAAAATGGTGCTTATCTCTTTAATATTGTGAATGAAACAGAAACAATAAGTGATTTCAAACTGTCGATAGGTGGAAAACATAATGTTATCAATGCAGCTGCGGCAATTGCCATGGCAAAAGAAGAAGGAATAGAAAACGAAATTATTAAAAAAGCTATTGCTTCCTATACTGGTGTAAAAAGGCGATTTGAGAAAATATTCGAAGGGAAACAACAGATATATATTGATGATTACGCACATCATCCGCAAGAGTTGAAATACACCATACAGTCTGTTAAGGATTTATATCCAGGCAAAAAAATATGTGGTATTTTTCAACCGCATTTGTTTAGTCGAACTCAAGATTTAGCGGATGATTTTGCTCAATCGCTTGCACTGCTCGATAGCTTAATACTTTTAGAAATTTATCCTGCAAGAGAAAAAGCAATTCCCGGTGTTAATGCTGCTTTTTTACTGGAAAAAGTCAAACTAAAAGACAAGCAAATTCTTGAGAAAGATGAAATTTGTTCTGTTCTAAAAGAAAGAAATGAGGATATCATTCTCACTCTGGGCGCAGGTGATATCGACCGCTTAGTTAATCCTATTTATAAAACCTTAAAAGCAAAAGAAGATGAATAAGCGCATTAAAAATATCGTCTTCATCCTGCTCTTTTGCGCTATTTTTATAGGTTTAATATTTAGTCTTAGCAGACAAAGTGCTCAAAAAAGCTGCACAGAAGTTATTATCAATATTGACTCTAATTACCATTATTCTTTTCTGAATAAAGACAGTCTTTTTGCAGATATTGATGCTGCCGGCATAACATTAATTTGCTCTAATATCAAAGATATTGACCTTGATTTATTAGAAAAAACCATAGAGAAAAACATTTATGTGCGCAATGCGGATGTTTACACTAATTTAAAGGGCGAGCTCAGAATTGACATTCTTCAACGCAGACCTATGTTGCGCATAATAAACTCCTTGGGAGAAGCTTACTTTTTAGACGAATATGGAAGAATTATGCCATTAAAATCTTCGCATGCAACTCGCGTAATAATTGCCAATGGAAATATTACAGAAAGTAAAAAAGACATTGAAAAGCTTAACTGTGATTTGGAATTACTGGATGATTCTGTGAAACAAGAAAATCAACATTACAAACTCTTTCACATTGTAAAACAGATTGAAAAAGACAGCTTGTTCAGTGCACAAATTACACAAATATATATCAATCAAGATGGGGCGTTTGAACTTGTTCCATTATTGGGTGATCACATTATTTTAATTGACAATCCGCTTGATAATCTGGAATTAAAACTAGAAAATTTACGGCTTTTCTATACAGAGGGATTAAATAATGTTGGATGGGATCGCTACGATATTATCAATATTTCTTATGACAATCAAGTGGTTTGCACAAAAAAAGACAGTATAAAATAATAAACAAAAATATAAATGATATGAAAAATTCAGAAATTGTAGTAGGATTGGATATCGGCACCACAAAAATAGCTGTAATTGTGGGCAGGAAAAATGAATATGGCAAAATTGAAATCCTCGGACACAGCAAAACCGAATCCATTGGAGTTAAACGCGGTGTTGTTGCAAATATCGAACAAACCGTGCAATCTATAAAGACAGCTGTAAAAGATGCAGAATTAAAAAGTGGAGTAAATATTGGCTTAGTAAATGTTGGTATTGCCGGTCAACATATTAAAAGCCTGCAACATCGCGGAAGTATTATGCGCGACAGCCTGGAAGAGGAAATTTCCAAAATGGATATCCAACGATTGAAAGAAAGCATGTATAAACTGGTTATGCCTCCCGGGGAAGAAATCGTAGATGTTATTGCGCAAGAATTTATTGTTGACAATGAATATGGAATTAAAGAACCTATCGGAATGTCTGGTATTTGCCTGGAAGCAAATTTTCATATCATAACAGGACAAGTTTCGGCAGCAAAAAACATTGAAAAATGCATTACAAAAGCTGATTTAGAACTAGAACGACTAATATTAGAGCCTTTTGCTTCTGCCGAAGCAGTGCTTAGTGAAGAAGAAAAAGAAGCAGGAGTTGTTTTGGTTGATATTGGAGGTGGAACAACAGATATTGCTATCTTTCATGATAATATTATCCGACATACAGCTGTAATCCCTTTTGGTGGCGATATTATCACCGAAGATGTGAAAGAAGGTTGTACTATTATTAAAAAACAAGCCGAAGCATTGAAAACGCAATACGGCTCAGCACTGGCAAGCGAAAACAAATCCGATGAATATGTTTCCATTCCAGGATTAAAAGGAAGACCACCAAAAGAAATTTCTTTGGTCAACTTGGCAAATATTATTCAAGCAAGAATGGAAGACATTATCGACCATATTATTTACGAAATCAAGCGCTCTGGTTTTGAGAAAAAACTGATTGCCGGTATTGTTTTAACAGGTGGCGGTTCTCAATTAAAACATATTGCACAGTTTACAGAATTTGCAACGGGAATGGATACACGCATTGGTTATCCGACAGAACACTTAGCAAATAATACGGCTAAAGAATTATCCCATCCCATGTTTGCAACAACGGTAGGCTTGGTAATAAAGGGATTTATGCAATTGGAAGAAGAACCTACAACGGAAAATGAACGCAAAAAGAAAAAGAAAAGCAGCGGTGGAATATTGGAATCTTTCTTTAAAACAGGCAAAAAGTTTTTCGAGGAAGACGACTTAAATTAGTCGAATACTTTTCCATAATTGACTGTTGATAAAAACTAAAAATTAACGTAAATATAGTAGCTAAATAATATAATTTTAAAACGCCTAAAAATAATTACCTATGATGAATTTTGATATGCCAAAAGACAAGTCTTCGATTATTAAAGTAATCGGTGTTGGAGGTGGCGGAAGTAATGCCGTTAACCATATGTATAAACAAGGTATTGAGGGTGTTGATTTTATTGTTGTCAACACTGATGCCCAATCTTTATATCAAAGCCCCGTCCCAAATAAAATTCAAATAGGTACAAACCTTACCGAAGGCAGAGGAGCAGGTTCCATTCCTGAAAAAGGAAAAGAAGCTGCGCTGGAAAGTGTGGAAGAAATTCGGGAAGCACTAGCAAATGGCACCAAAATGGTTTTTATTACTGCCGGAATGGGCGGTGGAACCGGAACCGGTGCAGCTCCCGTTATTGCTTCTATCGCAAAAGAAATGGGCATACTGACAGTTGGTATTGTTACCGTACCTTTTGCTTTTGAAGGAAGAAAACGAAAGCTACAAGCTGAAAAAGGTATTGAAGAAATTCGTAATAATGTGGATTCTATGCTTATCATTTGTAATGACAAGCTGAGAGAATTATATGGCAATCTTTGTCTTTCCGAAGCTTTCGCTAAAGCTGATGATGTTCTTACTTCTGCTTCTAAAGGTATTGCCGAAATAATTACCGTTACCGGCTATATCAATGTGGATTTCGAAGATGTAAATACCGTTATGCGCGACAGTGGCGTTGCTATCATGGGAACAGGACAAGCGGAAGGCGAAAACAGAGCTACTGCCGCCGTTGAAGAAGCGCTTGCTTCTCCATTACTTAACGATAATAATATTAAAGGTGCTAAAAATATCCTACTTTATATCTCCTCAGGTGATCAGGAAATTTCTATGGATGAAGTTACCGAAATCACAGAATATATCCAATATGAAGCCGGCTCTGATGCCGATGTAATTTGGGGAAATGGTACAGACGCAAGTTTAGGAAACAATATTTGCGTTACCCTAGTTGTTACCGGTTTTAGCCCTAAAGATGATATTGAAATAGGGGTAGATGCTGTTGTTAATGATGAGAAAAAACATATTAATCAACTGGAAACAGAAAATAATAGCGAGATTGAGAGAGCAGACAAGCAGGAGATTGAAAATGAACTAAAACTCATCAAAAAAACTCCGGAAGAAAATACAAAAGAAGATAAGGAAGAAGAAGAAGAAGAAAAAACCGAAAAAAAGGTTTTTACCCTTAAAGATGAAGATACAGACAGTTTTGAGGATACTATAGAAAAAAACAATCCCCAAATCAACGACAATCCGATAGAGTTTTCTGTTGACCACAATACTTATCAAACGCAAGAAGAAGAAAGTTTCGTTAACAGTGATCAACAACATTACAAATCAGCAGAGGATTTTAAAGAACAATATGAAGCAGCATCCGAAAAGGATAAAACAGCTGTTGATACAGAAAACAAAGAAGATAAAGGCATTGATAATAACACTTTTAAAGAAAGAAAACGCAAACTGAAAGAATTAAGCAATAGTATTAATTCCATGACAAAAATTGTAAGCACTCCCGAAGATGTGGTTGAAATGGAAAACACTCCTGCTTACTTAAGAAAAGGCGTTGATTTGAAAGATGTTACTCCTTCTTCTGAATCTGAAATATCGCATTTATCAATCAATGAAAAAAGCGATGAAGAAGGCAATAACAGAAGCAGCCTTGGCTCTTCTAATTCATTTATTCACAATAATATAGATTAGTTTTATGAGTTTAACAACGACCATTAATGCAGATATTAAGGCTGCAATGTTGGCTAAAGAAAAGGAAAAACTGGAAGCACTTAGGGCAATAAAGTCTGCTATTTTAATCGCTAATACAGAAAAAAATGCTGGAGAAATTAGCGAAGAAGATGAAATTCAACTGCTCAAACGATTGGTAAAGCAACGAAAAGAATCTGCTGCAACCTATACAGAAGCAGGCAGAAACGACTTAGCAGAAAAGGAAGAATTTCAAGCTTCATTAATTGAGAAATACTTGCCTGAGCAGCTCAGCGAAGAAGAAATGCAAAAAATTATTGATGAGATTATTGCTGAAACTCATGCCAATAGTATGAAAGATATGGGGAAAATTATGGGCATGGCAGTTAAAAAAACAGCCGGCAAAGCTGATAACAAAGCTTTATCTGAAATCATTAAAAAGAAACTTTCCTAAAAAACGTAGATCCCATACGTTATGAGTTGAATACTAAAAGCCGACTGTGGTCGGCTTTTTGCGTTAGTATAAAAATCCATTGTGTAAAATTAATAATTTCTAACTTTACTCTAATTTTAAATAGACGACTTTCAGGGAAGCCTACATTCATTTTTATCCAGTTATTCTCTTTACTTTTTCTGTTAAATAATAACCTCCAGTTTTTGCTGCACCTTTAAATTCAATTATCTCTAAGTCTCTTGCAAGTTTTAAATATCTCTCAATCGAGGGTTTTGATTTATTATCAGTTTTTGCAACAATATTATTAGCATTAATTCCCTCATTATTGGCAATTAAATCAACAACTGAAGCTATTTCTTCTTTTACACCATCACTTACGCCATCAATTACACCATCACTTACACCTTTATTGATAATAGCTTTTACACCATTTCTTACACCTTTACTTGAATCATCAATGGTTTCAGTAGTATTATTCTTATCTGATATAAACTCAACAATAAAACCGGAGAAATCGTATTTGTAACTTGGCAAAGGAATATTTCGATTAATGCATTCATTTATCATATTGATTGTTCCACGCCCCCAAGCTTCAATATAACCGCTTCGAAATAATGCATTTGAAATCTTTGGATTATATGGAACAGATGGATGTTTAACAGTCAGTTTATCAACTGTCCAATTTTCTGGTAAATGACCTTGATTCCAAATTATCATTTTGTTTTCGTAAACACTTATTTGGATAGGTGTTGTACTGCTATAATCTTTATGAGCAATTGCATTCAACAAAGCTTCTCGAAAAGCTGGAGGAGGAAACGGAAACTCTTCTATTCTGCTTGCACCTTCGTAACGAATTTCAGCTTTTAAGTATTTTGTTTTTAAGAGTTCAAGCGTTTTTTCAATTTGCTCAAATAGATTTCCATGTATTTCATCCTGAAAACGTAAATCATCGTCAGTAGTAAAGAAGCCAATTTTGATAAATGAGCCAGTGAAAAGCTTGTCTGGTTTTGGATGAAAAAGTAATATACCCGCCCTGGTTAAGTATTCATCCTCCATTAAATCTAGGTTTTCTAACAACGATATATTTGAATCATTTAATACATCGTTATCAACTCTTCCACTGTTTTTAGCTTTTTTACGAAAAACAATGAACGCATTTTCGTCTAAATCACCAACTGATATTTTAGGAAAAGGAACGCTATCCCATGTTTTTCCATGTCGTTGGAGAAGGAATTTATCAAGTGTTGCACCTTTGAGTTCTTGTTTTGTACTTCCGCTACGATAATGATATTGTCCTTTGTAATTTACAGGATTTGGGTAAGATTCTACAATTATTTCAATGAATTGATTTCCGTCTTCTGCCAATAAATTTATATCACAGATTATCCCAAGATTTGTAACAATTTTGTTTGGTAAGTCGTCCATTAATCTTTTGGCGTTATCAATACCGACAACTTTTCCTTTATCATTTTTGC
>CAZJZP010000041.1:0-1282 GCA_964550505.1 uncultured Prolixibacteraceae bacterium
TTTTCTAAAACAGATTATCCACTGTATATAGCAGGAAATAATCCTTCCAAAGAATTAAAACAGCTTGTTACAGCAAGACCAAATGTATATTTGAAAGATAATGTAGATGCCGCAACAATTGATAGCCTAATTCAAGAAGCACAGATAAATATTTTACCCACTTTTCAGGCTACAGGAATAAAATTAAAGCTATTAGCAGCTTTGTATATCGGAAGGCATTGTTTAGTTAATACTCCAATGATTAAAGATACAGGTTTAGAAGATTTGTGTGTTGTAGAAGATAATCCCGAAAACATGCTACAACAAATTAATAATTTGAAGGATATTGCATTTTCAGCTAATGGTATAAGAAAAGAGAGATTGGAAAATGGTCGTTTTTCTAATCAGCAAAATATTTACATTCTATCTTCTATGGTGTTTTCCGAAGACTTGTCTTCCTCTTGATTTTCATTCTCAGGAATAATCGGCAGTTCTTCTTCTTTTAATTCTTGTTCTTCAGTGTTATAATATTGCTCAGTAGGATTATGGAGTTTTCCGTTTTCACATTTAATAAGTTTTGAAGGGAATTTATCTAGTATGTGAACATCGTGAGTAGCCATAATTACTGCACGTCCATTTTTACTGATATCTTGAAGTAAACGAACAATATCTTCACTACTTTCAATATCCAAATTTCCGGTAGGTTCATCAGCAAGTATAATATCCGGATCGTTGAGAAGCGCGCGGGCAATAACAACTCGTTGTTGTTCGCCTCCAGAAAGTTGATTAGGCATTTTAAAGCCTTTAGTACTCAAATCAACTTTTCTCAAAACATCTTGAATGCGTTCCTGCATTTTGGCTTTATCTTTCCATCCAGTTGCTCTAAGGACAAATAGAAGATTGTCATTTACGGTTCTATCTGGAAGTAATTGAAAATCCTGAAAAACAATACCAATTTTACGACGTAAATAAGGAATATCTTTTTTTCGAAGCGTACATAGATTAAATCCAGCAACTTCTGCAACGGAATCTTTATCTTTGATTTCCAAATCGGCATAAAGGATTTTTAATAAACTGGATTTTCCACTGGCAGTTCTTCCTGTTAAATAAACAAATTCTCCTTTTTTAACTTCTAGATTAACATTGGTTAAAACAAGGTTATCTCGTTGAAAAACAGAAAGATTTTTAAGGTTGATAATTGTATCGATACTCATAAACGCTTTTTTTTACGCCATAAAAGTACAATTTATTAGTAAACCAATAAAGAAATTCCGAAAGAAAGTGGATACATTGTCGGACTTGC
>CAZJZP010000041.1:1382-12947 GCA_964550505.1 uncultured Prolixibacteraceae bacterium
GGTAAACCATTGCTGTATAAGTTATGCCAGCTAAATCCACCACCAACAGCAAAACCAAAATTCTTATTGATTTCAATGGGATAGGAGTAATAGAGATTTACACCAGGATTATAATCTTTAAAGGCGACAGTAGGAGGAAGGCCTTCCCAAACATCAGAAAAAAGATCTAATTGTATTTTACGAAATTTTTCTTTTTTTAATCCATCTGATACTTCCTGCGCATTAACAGAAAGAACAAATGAAAGAAGGAGAACGATAGAGAGAATTTTTTTCATTGTTATGCAATTTTATTAATAATTTTTTTCTGCTTGCATCATTGACAAAAATAATACCAAAATTTTTAAAAGAGGACTATTGGATCCACTTTTTTATAATCTCCGTAATATTGAAGCGATGCAGCCCTGCATCCTCCCAAGCAAATTGGATATTTTTCGCAATCTTTGCAAAAAGAGGGAATATCTGTAAACCAAGAAATGGAATTATTGTGGATTATAGTACTAATATTTTCTCGAAAAATATTTCCCATGATTTCAGGAGAATGATTGCAGAAGCGTATATTGCCCTGATTATCAATAGTTATTGGACGTCTTTCTGCTTTATCACTGCAATGTGAAAAACTAATATTTGGATAATTTCTGGGATTTAACACACAATGCGGTGTGCAAACATTTGATGAAATATCTAACTTAAGTTGAGAAGACAAATGATTAGCGATAGCAAAGCAGCTTTGCAAATCTTTATTCTCGCAGAGGATAGATTTCTGCTTAGCAATTCCTTCACCACCAATATTATAACGATTCAGCATGATTCTTTTAATTCCCATTTGGTGAATAAAACGAATAGTGTCTTCAATGCTTTCGCTATTGATTTTTGTAATAACAATTACGGGAACCACATTTGCTTGAATTTCCAAAAGATATTTGATGCTTTCCACTGATTTTTTATGTGCATCTGTGTTTCCGCACATTTCATTATGCTCGGAAGCTAAAGCAGAATGTAGTGGTAGAATAAAATGATTAATGCCCAAATTGTTCAACCGCCGGTATGCTTCTTTGGACGCTGTATTCCCATTTGTAATAATATTAACCCCAATTCCTTTTAAACGAAGAAAGAGAACAGTTTCTTCCAGCCTTTCAGCCAAAAATGGCTCTCCGCCAGAAAAACTGATTTGTTCAATATGAGCATCCTTTAGCAGCTTTTTTAAGAGTTGTTTATTCTCACGAAAGGAAGTTTCTTTGGTGTTTTTTGCTTCAGTATTTTCTTTTTTCCAATAATTGTAGCAATACATACAATGTAAATTACAACTTTGCGTAATTTCAAAAACAACTGAGGACAGTTGAACTTTTTTACTAATCATTAGTTATTTTAAGATTGTAGTCTTGTTTCTGATAAGTGTTTTCAGGATAAGCAGAAGCAGGACCTAATAATAGCTGCAGCCGATAATTCCCGCTTGGAATGGAATCAATACTTAGGTTAAAAGATTCGTAATTATCATCCATTTTTCCATCAGCGGCTTGAATGTCTTCTAATTGAAAAACGGTGGAATTGTTAGCATTTGTTATAACAAAAGAAAATTGATCGGATTTTCGGTTGCTGATTTCGCCATATAAATTATTGCTGCCAGAATAATCGACGTGTATTGTATCGTAATCAATAGTATTAAGGTACATCATGTCATATTCAGGCACATCGTAGCAATTAACGACAGGGCAGCCTGTGTTAAGAATTCCTAGTGCTGAAATTAAAAATGCACCCAATCGCATTTTAAGACGCAATGCTTTTTTATGTTTGCCACGTTTCATCCAAAGATAAAAACAAATAGCTGTAAAAGCCGCAAAAGCAAAAAGGAGAAGGCTTATTTTGAGAGGATTTTTTGTCATTTCGTTATATTTTAATGGCTTTGATTTGGTGGTATGCTAAACTGTTTAATTCTTTAATGATTTTATCTGATACTAAGGAATCAGGATGTTCTTTCATTTTTTTTTGAAAAGTTTTTTCCGGCGAACAGAGAATAAGGGTAAAATGCTCATCTCTTAACTGAATAAAATCATTGATATTTCCTGAACCTTTTATTTTCAGCAGATAATACATTTGTTCTTTTTTATTGGTAACGCAAACTTAGTGTTTTTTCTTTTATCAAGATTAAAAATTGATAAATAATTAATGTTCGAGTGCAGCTAGAATATTTTGCGCTGTATTTTTAATTTTCAGGTTTTCTCCCTGAATAATAAGATGTGATTGAAGGTAAAAAACTTCTCTTTTTTGAAGTGTTTTATTCACGAAATCCGAACAATAGTCCATATCGTCTTTTGGAATTAAGGGACGCTTTTTTTTGGAGTGATACAAGCGATGAGCTAATGATTTGGGATCAAGTTTTAAGTAAACAGATAGGCCGTGTTGATTAATTTTTTTCATATTATCGAAAAAACAAGGAGTACCGCCTCCGGTAGAAATCAGCGCATTATTATAACTGAAACTCTCGCGCAGAATTTCTCTTTCCAACTTTCGAAATAAATCTTCATCGTATTTATAAAAAAAATCCTTAACCGAAATATGGTATTTTTCTTCAAAAAGAATATCTGTATCGTAAAAATCCAGTCCTAGCATTTTCGCCAAGCGTTTGCCGTTTGATGTTTTACCACTTCCCATAAAACCGATTAAAAAGATGCGCATAGCAGATGATTTTTTAATAATTCTTAAGCCTACAAATATAGTTTTTATCTTTTATTTTTGTTTATAATAATTATAATTCTAATTTTGTTTTTTGAATTATTAATAATAATCGCCATTATCCAAATCAAGTGCTTTTAAACAAATTTAAAAAGGAATCAATACATAGGGTAAGAAAGTCTCTTTTTTTTAAGAATTTTTTGGTTCTTTTTGGAGGAACAAGCTTTGCTCAATTAATACAAATCCTAGGATTATTTGTTATCGCTTATTATTATACTCCCCAAGAACTTGGGATATTAGCTTTTATCCTTTCTCTTTCAACAATTTTATCAGTTATTTCAACATTGAAGTTAGAGCAATCTGTTTTGATTCCCAAAAAAGAACAAGAGGCTCGAATCATAGTTGTAGTTACAACTATGATTAGTCTGCTAATTTCTGTAGTTGCTTTATTATTGTTGCTAATTTTCAAAACATGGATTGCAGGATTATTTAATGAATCAAAAGCAGAAGCATGGTTGCTTTTTGTTCCACTAATTTCTTTCTTTTTAAGTGCTTATCAGATATTTAATTATTGGACTATCAGAAAAAAAGAGTTTAAACGAAATTCATTAGCATTAATTTTCCAGAGCACAACAACCGTTTCTGTTAATGCCGGCATGGGCTATGCGAAATTTGGAACACTTGGCTTAATAATGGGGTCGGTTTTTGGGCGAGCTATGAGTTTTCTTATTTTAGCTATCAAATTCTTTGACTTCAAACAAAGACTTAAGCTTAATTTGAAAAAAAAGAGCTTAAAGCGAATATTAGATCGATACAAGAATTTTCCTTATTTTACAATGCCGCATGCTTTATTCAGTTCCTTGGGAGGAAATCTGCCCATAATTATTATAACAGCCTTATTATCATCTCAAGTTGCAGGACAATTATCGATGTCCCTAAGGATTTTTATTCCTCTGAATTTAATAGCAATTTCAAGCTTACAGGTTTTTAATCAAAGGATTTCTGAAAAATTTCAAAAAGAAGAGAGTTTTTACATGGATGTTAGGCGACTACTAGTTGTTCTTTTCTCTGTTGGAGCTATTCCCGTAATTACATTGGCTTTTTTCGCACCAGATTTATTTTCTTTCTTTCTAGGAAATCAGTGGGTTGAAGCTGGTAAAATAGCACAAATTCTTACTATTTGGTTCTTTGCTAGTTTGATGGCTTCCCCAATTTCATATATTCCTGCTCTTTTAGGATTACAACGAAAAATGTTTTTGTTGGAAGTGATGAGAACTGTCTTATCCATTGGTGGATTGTATTTAGGGATTGTATTAAAAGATTTGTACACAGGATTAGTTTTATTTTCTTTAGGAAATGTTGTAGTTTTGGCTTATAATATAGTTTGGATTGTAAAAATTTCATATGTAAATCATCAAAAAGTTCAAAATGCGTAGAATAAGAAATAAAATAAGCTTTATCCTCTCAAAAATAGTTAAACCTGTTATGATTGGTGGATACAAAATTCCTAATGGAATTATTTTAAAAACTACACGTGTAAGTAATACGACTTTTATTAATTGCAAAGAAAAATTGATTATTGGAGAAAACGTCTTTATTGGTCATTATAATTTTATCGAAGCCAGCAATGGAATTACCATCGAAGAAGGTTGTCAAATAACCAACTATGTCAGTATTACATCGCATTCATCTCATCATTCCATACGCTTATATGGAAAAAAATACCAAGAATTTTCTGACCATATAGGCTATCTTAAAGCTGCTATCCACATCGGGAAATATACTTTTATTGGACCACATTCTGTAATTATGCCTGGTTCAAAAATAGGAAAAGGATCTATCGTTGGTGCTTTCACTTATGTTGATGGAGTTTTTCCAGATTATTCAATTATACAAGGAAACCCAGCGAAAATTATTGGAAATACAAAAGATGTTGATGATAGGTTTTTGGAACAACATCCTGAATTGAAAGATTATTATTATAATTCTTAAATATGAAATTGTTCGAAAAAATAGTATCAGTTCTCATTATTTTATCCATTTTCATTATTCCAGCTTTTAATCTGTTTGGATTAAGTTTTAAAATTAGAGGGGAAGATATATTATTACCATTTGTCCTGATTAGCCTTTTATACAAAAGAGCAATTAAAATTGATAACTATCCCAAAATTATTCTCGCTTTTTGTCTTTATGTTTTTTTTACAATAATTATAAACGGCTTAGACACAACGGTCAACTGCTATTTTGAGATATTTGACTATATTAAATATCTTATTTACTTTTTGTTTTTTTATGAATCAAATAAGGAAATCAATTATAAAAAGATATTTGCCCTTACATTTTATTTAGTTTTTGTGATAAATATGATGCATTATTTTAATGTGTTTAATTTCAACAAATATGTTGAACCCTTTTATAGCAGTGGAATTCATTTAGAATTTTTCGGCTTAAACTCCTTAGGTTTACCCGACACAAAAAGGATGTTGGGAACAGCTGGAAATCCTAATCTTAATGCTATTTATTTTTTATTCTTTTGTATTGTGTTTTTTCCTTACAAGAAAGAAAAAAACATGCTATATTCTACCAGCTTTTATTTGTCATTTTTGTCCATGTTATTATGTCAGTCAAGGACTGCTTTCATTGCTTTTATAATTGTATTTATATTAGGTGTTATTTTTTCAAAGATGAAACCTAAAATTATTATCAGTAATGTGTTAATATTAATTGCAATTTTTATAGGTATAAATTTAAGTTTAGCTTTTTTAGGTTCAATTGGAAATACATATTTAGATTCAATTGGAAAAGTTCGTCAAATTCAAGAATCCAATTCTTTTACAGGAAGAATAGAAGTGTGGAAGCATCTCTGGAATATGATTATTGAAAAACCACTTTTTGGTTATGGACCCGACAAAAATTATTTTTATACTAACAATCTCTATTCTGAAAGCGAATATGTGCTGATAACATGGAGGTATGGATTTATTGGTTTATTTGTTTATTTAACTTTCCTATTATATCCATTATATACTAGAATAAAGGATAATGTACAAAATTATTTGCCATTACTCCTATTTACTATTGCGATTTTTTTAACTGCAATAACAAACAATCCAATATCCTTCCCCCCAATTTTGATTTTATATGCATATATTGCAGGAGTTTTTATTAAAAGAAAAAATACAACTCAAAAAAACTTGGCAGAATGACTAAAAAGCTTCTTTTAGTTGGAACAAATTCTATTCACACTTTTAATTATCTCCGATTAATTGAAGGATATTTTGATGATATTTTTGTTATTACAGATGCTGATTCACCCGAAATAAGGAATTACAAGCATTGTATCGTTAATTTCTCCATAAAAAATCCTTTTATTGCAATTCAAAGTATTCAAAAAATAAAAAAATCTATTGCTTCTTTTTCGCCTACAATAATTCATGTTCATCAAGTTGGTACAACAGCCTTATTTAGTATTTTAGCTAATAAGAAAAAATATCCTTTTGTTTTGACAGCTTGGGGTAGCGACGTTTTACACACTCCACATAAAAATAACTTGTATTACCAATTAGCAAAATACTGCCTAAAAAAAGCAGTTTATATTACAGCTGATGCCACATTTATGGGAGAAAAAATCAGAGAAATTACCAAAGACGAAAATATTAATATTTGCATTGCAAATTTTGGAGTTGAAATTGAAGAAGCGGAAAACATTGAAAAAGAAAATATTATTTATTCCAACAGATTGCACAAAAACTTTTATCGTATTGATAAGATTATTACCGCTTTTTCTCACTTTGTTCAAAAAAAGAAAGATTGGAAACTGCTAATTGCTGGCTCAGGAGAAGAAACAGAAAATTTAAAAAAGCAAGTTACGGAACTAGGAATTGAAAAGAATGTTCAGTTTATGGGATGGTTAGATAAAGATCAAAATAGAAAGATTTATCAAAAATCCAAGTTTTTTGTTTCTGTTCCCATTAGCGATGGAACTGCGATAAGTTTATTGGAAGCTATGGGATATGGTTGCATTCCAATAGTTATTAATTTACCCTCAAATCTAGAATGGGTAAAAAATGAAAAAAATGGAGTAGTCGTTAATGATATTGATAGCCATTTTTTTGATAATATTTTCAAGGTAGATTTTAATAAAGCCAGTAGCTTAAATAAGAAAATAATTAGAGAAAAAGGCACTAAAGAGGTAAATAGACAGCTGTTTTTAGAGATATATCATAAATTGATGAAGTAAATGAGTATGAAAGTTTGCCATATTACATCGGTTCACAAATCAAATGATGTGAGAATATTCCATAAAGAATGTATTTCTTTAGCGGAAAATGATTTTGAGGTGTTTCTTGTCGTTCCGAATACAGAAAGTAGAGAACAAAATGGAGTGAAAATTATTGGTGTTGAAGTGAAAGAATCGTCTAGAATTAAACGTTTTTTAAAAACATCAAAAATGATATACAAGAAAGCTTTAGAAATTAATGCTGATGTTTATCATTTTCACGATCCTGAACTTATTCGTTTTGGAATAAAATTGCTAAAAAAAGGAAAAAAAGTAATTTACGACGTACACGAAGATGTTCCCCGACAGATTCTAGAGAAATATTGGATACCTTCCTTTTTTAGAAGATTAATTGCTTCTGTTTTTGAAAAATATGAAAATAAGGCAGCAAAAAAAATGTCTTATGTTATCACTGCAACTCCTTTTATTCGAGATAGGTTTTTGAAATACAATAATAACACTAATGATATAAAAAATTACCCCATTCTACAAAACTATAATAAAGTTGAGTGGTCTGATAAAAAAAACTTAATCTGTTATATTGGTGGAATTTTTAAGATTAGAGGAATAGAAGAAATCCTTAAAAGCCTTGATAACACCCAAATGGGTCTTAGCCTTGCTGGCTTATTTTCTCCTCCAAGTTTAAAAAAAGAATTAGAAAATCTAAAATCATGGAAAAAGGTAATTTATCATGGCTTTTTAGGAAGAGAAGAAATTAACAACATCCTTTCAGAAGCTAAGATTGGTATCGTTACCCTTCATCCAACGGTAAATTATATTGATGCTTTACCTGTTAAACTTTTTGAATATATGTCCGCTGGCATTCCCGTTATTGCATCAAATTTTCCTTTATGGAAAGAAATTATTGAAGGAAATAACTGCGGTATTTGTGTTAATCCTCTTGATGTTAACGAAATTTCAGAGGCAATTAATTATTTAACTGAAAACGAAGATATTGCCCGCGAAATGGGGTTTAATGGAAGGAAAGCAGTGGAAGAAAAATATAATTGGGGTACAGAGGAGAAAAACTTGCTGATTATCTATAATAAAATAGGAGGAATCCCATGCGAATAATGCTGATAAATCATTATGCTGGTTCACCAGAAATGGGTATGGAATATCGTCCGTATTACATGAGCAATGAGTGGATAAAAGCAGGACACCAAGTCATCATTATCGCTGCTGATAATGCACATGTACGAAATATTCAGCCAAAAATTAGTAATAGTTTAGAAGAGCAAGAAATCGAAGGAATCCCTTATCTTTGGTTGAAAACGCCGGCATACAGCGGTAATTCCTACAAACGTGTGTTAAATATGCTTAGTTTTGTCAGGCAATTAAAGAAAAAAGCAAAATCTTTAGCAGAAAAATACAAACCGGATGTAGTGATAGCATCATCCACTTATCCTATGGATAATTATGCTGCTTTTAGCATCGCAAAATATGCAAAAGCAAACTATTTCTACGAAGTACACGATTTATGGCCACTTTCTCCAATGGAATTAGGAGGATATAAAGCTTCTCACCCTTTTATTAAATATGTTCAGCGAGCCGAAGATTTTGCTTATCGCAATGCTGATGGAGTTATTTCCATGCTTCCGCTCACTAAAGATTATATGATTACACGCGGTTTAAGTCCCGAAAAATGGCATTATGTTCCGAATGGAATTGTGGTAGAGGAAAATGCACAAAAAGTGGAACTTCCTGAAAAGCTTCAGCAAGAACTATTTGAGATAAAAGAAAAACATGCTTTTTCTATTGTTTACACAGGCAGCCATGGAATTGCCAATGCGCTAGATAATTTGCTAAAACTGGCAAAAGAATTACCACAGCTTGCCTTTGTTTTGTTTGGAGAAGGACCAGAAAAACAAAGCCTACAAGAGCAATATGCAGAAACAGAAAATCTTTATTTTTTCAACGCTGTTCCTAAAACACAAATGCAAAATGTATTAGCTTTTTTTGATGTAGCTTATATCGGTTTGCAAAAACAAAGTCTATTTCGTTTTGGAATTTCCCCAAACAAAATATTCGATTATATGATGGCAGGAATTCCTATTATTCAATCTATTAGTGCAGGAAATGATTTGGTTAAGGATGCAAATTGTGGAATTAGTGTGGAGGGTGAAAATCCAAGGCAAGTTTTTCATGCAATTAAGAAAATGCAAGCCCTTTCAGCAGAAGAAAGAAAAGCCTTAGGAAAAAATGGTCAGGATTATGTTATTATAAACCACGATTATCGTATATTAGCAAAAAAAATGCTTAATGCCATGATAATTCAAACAGATATTAGCTAATTTGAGAATGCTAAGTTGTAAATTACATAGTAAAATTAATTTTTTCCTCACAATTGCTTTGGTTTTTTCCTTGCCTTTATTTGTCAAGCAAGTGCCATTTATTATTGCCTTGCTTTTTTTGAATTATCTTTTGGAAGCTAGATTTAGGGTAAAATTCAGTAGCTTGTTTGCTGAAAGAAAATATTCTGTTTTCCTCTTTTTATTTATGATTGTATTCTATGCTATGCATGCGATAGCGTTATTATATACTGAGAATAAGTCAGCCGGTTATTTTGAATTGGAAGAAAAATTATCTTTTTTAGTATTTCCATTAATCTTGCTTCCCATTTATGCTTATCGTTTTGAAAAAAAACATCTAAAAACATTCTTTTTTACTTATCTTATAGCAGTTTTATCGGCTTCATTTTATTGTTTGGGACAATCTATGCTGAATTACTTGCAAACATCAGATATACAGGAGTTTTTCTATTTGAAGTTTTCTGTCATTGAGCACCCAACCTATTTTTCCATGTATGTCATAACAGCAATGATTTTAGTGATTGGGGTATTAATTAAGCAGTGGACTAAATTGCTGCGTTGGAAAAAAATACTATTATTTTTATTAATACCGTTTTTTCTTTTGGTTGTTGTTTTAACGAATTCCCGCTCTGCAATTATTGTTGCTGGAATAATTTTGATGGGAAGTGTTTTCTATCCTGCTATTAAAAAACGAAAGTATATTTTGTCCGCAATATTGTTTTTTATGCTTTTAGCTTCTGTTTTCATTGCTAAAAAAGCGATGCCACATGCTTTTAATCGTTTCTCTGGCATTGTGGAAGTTCTCAAAGCGGATAAGATGGAAGATATAAAACATTGGAATGGAACTACCTTGCGTGTGCAGATTTATTATTCCTCATTTGAAGTAATTAAAGAGAATTTTTGGATTGGAGTATCGCCTGGAGATGCCAAAGATGAATTAATACAAAATTATAAAAAACACGGTTTTCGATATGCTGTTGAGCGCAATTACGATGCACATAATCAATTTCTACAAAGTTTTATTGGCTTGGGAATATTTGGCTTTTTGCTTCTTTGCTGTATTATCGGACTTCCATTATTCTATGCTATTAGAGAAAAGGATTATATTTTGTTTTTCTTCACCCTAATGCTTTTTTTCCTCTTTCTTTTTGAATCTATGTTGCAAAAACAAGCAGGAGTGATGTTTATTGTCTTTGGATTGATTTTTCTCAGTAGCAGAGAACGGATTTTCAAGGATTAATTTATCCTCTTTCGGTATTCTTGCATTTACTTCTTATTTGCTGAATATTTTTCCGAATATGTTTCACTTCAATAAATTTTTCTATTTCATCTAAAACAAGGAGAAATTCATCAATAAGCTCCGTTTCTTTGATGCAGATTTTTTCTAACATCTGTAAAGCGTAATACTTCACATACATAGATAGCTTTTCTTTTTTCAATTGTTCGATACACACATCGAAAAGCAAACCAATTTCATCTACCTCAGGATTTAACTTAATCAGCGTATGAATAAAACTTCCAATATGTCTTTCGCTTTGAAAAGAAGGGAGCTTTAAGATGATTTCCTGACAGTAATTTTTTACTAATTCAGGATGTTTTTCAGCCAAATGACTAATAGCCCAAACTGCGCGCCATGAATTATCTTTTCTTTCGTCATAGGCAAATTGCATCAGTTCATCAATATTTTCTTCTCCATTTGAAATGGCAAGTATTAGCTTGTCAATACTAGCTTTTGATGATATTTTAAGAAAATTTTCTATCGGCATTTTTATATCTGTTATTTGAATATCAAAGATAAATCTTATCTTTGTTTTTCAAACTTAAAAAAAGAAAAAGATGAAAAAAAATGCTATTATTGCCTTATTGCTTATTCCATTTTTCTTTGCATGTGGAAGTAAAAAAGAAGAGCAAGCCGAAGAAAAAATTTATACCGTAGAGAGTTTGCAAGAAAATATTGAAGCCTTAGTTGACAGTACTGTGATGATAGAAGGAGAGGTGGTGCATGTTTGTGTTCATAGCGGGAAAAAACTTTTTATTGTTGGAGAAAAACCGGAAAATTCTTTTAAAATTTATTCTGATGACGAAAAATTTGATGTTAATTTGGAAGGAAAATTCATTCTTGCAAAAGGAGTAGTGGAAGAATTCAGAGTAGATCAAGAATATGTTGATAATTTAAGAGCAGAAGTCTTGGCAGAAATTAAAGCAGATAGTTTGGCAGCTTTGGAAGGAGAAGAGCATGACGACCACCATGCACATGTAGAATTATTAAGCGACGATAGTTCACCTGTTGACCATCATGCCGAT
>CAZJZP010000042.1:0-3999 GCA_964550505.1 uncultured Prolixibacteraceae bacterium
TTTGCATTTTTCTGGATGATTAATGCTTACACACAAAACGTAGCCATCAATAATAATGGCGCTGTTCCTAACACTAATGCAATGTTAGATGTTGATGTAACAACTAACGACATGGGAATATTGATTCCTAGATTGACTACAGCACAAAGAACAGGAATAGGCGGACTTGGTGCTGCCGACGAAGGATTAACCGTGTATGATCAAACAACTAATTCCTACTGGCTATGGGATGGCACGCAGTGGGTTGAGTTTGGAATGTATGGTGATGATTGGGCATTATTAGGTAATGCAGGAACAAATCCGACAACAAACTTTTTAGGAACAACAGATGCACAAGATTTAGTTTTCAGAACGAATAACACAGAAAAGATGCGTGTAGAAAGCGGAGGTGATGTTGGAATAGGTATAAATAATCCAGTTTATAAACTAGATATTAGAGATGGGAGCTCATCTCCCGATATCGGACTAACTGATGGAACATCGTTTCTTATTATATCGACAGATAAAATGAGATTCAACAGAAATGATAATTATAGCATTGGTTCTGGATCTGGTTATTCAGGAATTACTTCATTTGGTGAGATAATAACGATGGAAGGCTTAACACATGACGTCGGTATAGGAACAACAACTCCCCCCTACCGATTAACAGTTGCTGATGCTCTTAATGCTGCGGCTAATGAATCTGCTTCTACCATAGTAACAACAGCTTCTTATGCTTTTGCTGATGATGATTTTAATCGAGAAGCAATTTTTGCAGTACAGGGTATTGCAGATCATTCAACTTATGGTAGAACTAATTATGATTATGGCTATGGTGTTGTTGGTTCTTCTGAAATTGGATTTGAAAGTTCTATTGGCGTTTTTGGAAGCTTATCTAATACAATTTTTACCAATGTAAAGGCGGGAATGGCTTCTGTTTATGATGCGGAGAGATATAGCACAATTTCACAAGCTAATATTATATTTAATGGTCAATATTTAAATGATTATAATGGCTTTAGTTTCTCATCCTATTTACGAATGGATAACAATTACAATAGTTCAACAATAGGTAAATATGGTATGTATATTGAAAATATTGGCAATTATGGAATAAAATATGGGATTAATTTAGCTAATAATGGAATAGCTGAAAGAAAATACGGAGTACTTGTTAACTTAGATAATGCTGCTGTTACAGATAACACTAATGGTGTTGTTTATTATGGAAGAAACGCCAACACCCAAGGCTGGGGTATGCTAATTGCTTCCATGGGCGAAACTCCTGCATATATTGCCGGAGGTGGTGGTATCTTTTCTAAGAGTAAAGAATACCCTGTTATTGGAGTTGCCGCAAACACTGATGGAACAGCCGTTCTTGGAATGGGCCAAAATGTACCTTCAATATATCACTTAGCGGATGGTAGTGGCGTTTCTGGAGGCGGAAGAAAAACAGGAGTCTATGGCCTTGCTATTAATGTTGCGGATGGAACCGGTGGCGTTTTTGTTGGGAATGACGCAGGAGCAAGTACACTTGTTAATGGTAGCGGAGTTGCTGGAACTGGAGTCTCTGTTGGAGTTTATGGACATGCTACATCAAGTTCTGGATTTGGTACTGGTAGTTTTGGTGGATATTTTACTCATGGTGGAACAGCTTACGCATATGTTGGGGGGAGACAAGGTGTCACTAACTATAAAATTTTAGGTTCTGGCTCAGTGTCAACCATTGTTAATGATCAAAACGAGGAACCAGTTATTATGTATTGCACAGAAGCACCAGAAATTCTTTTTCAAGACTATGGTACTGGTAAATTAGTAAACGGCAAAGCCTATATTAAAATGGATCCTATATTTACAAAAAACATCCACGTGGATAAAGATAATCCTATCAAAGTATTTGTGCAATTGGAAGGTGATTGTAAAGGCGTTTATGTTACCAACAAAACAGCAGAAGGATTTGAAGTGGTAGAATTGCAAGGTGGGACTTCTAATGTTCCTTTTTCATGGACAGTTACAGCTACCAGAGCAGACAGCTATGATGAATCAGGAAATATTGATTCCAAGCATGTTGGTATTCGTTTCCCAAGAGGACCAAAAGCAATGGAAACAAAAACATTGGAAACAACAGAAAGCCAAACACAGGAAGATAGTGATGAAAAATACATCATAGAAGACGATAAGGAAAGAGAAGTGGAAGAAATAAAATTTGAAAAAATCAAATAAAACATTGATTTATATACAGATGTGAAAAGCCTCCCCTTCTGGAGGCTTTTTTTTCTTATTTAATTTGCTTCTAAAAGAAAAAGATTGTATTTTTGATTAGACTTAATATTAACAATCTAACCTAATTTACCAGCTTATGAAAAAAATAATATGTTTTTTTGCATTCGTACTTATCGTATCGCATGCCTTTTCACAATGGACAACTTACACAACAACAAACAGTAATTTAATCAACAATGATGTGCAAGCTATTGCTCAGGATCCTTCCGGCAATATGTGGTTTGCTACTATGGGAGGGGTAAGCAAATTTGATGGTACAACGTGGACAAATTATACCAGTTCCACTACCAGTTTAAATGGAAATTGTATCAGAGACATTATTGCAAAAGGAAATGGAGATATTTGGGTTGCTATTGATAATAATTTTGTCGCTGGTGGCGGAATTTTTAGTTTTAACGGCAGTACTTGGACAGACAGAACATCAAATATCACAAACCTTTATCTTAAAGCTGTTTTCACAGATGGCGGCGGTACTACCTGGGCTGGCGGTTCATTTGAAGGCTTGTGTGAACGGAGTGGAAGTAGTTGGTCTAAATACACTACCACGCAAGGATTGGTCGCAGACAATGTGATGGAAATTTGCGAAGATTTATCTGGCAATATTTGGGTTGCAACTACAGGTGGTGTCTCAAAATACAATGGAACATCCTTTACTAATTATACATCTTCTACTGGCTTAATTACTAATGGAGATTTAGTACTATCTATAGCTTGCGGTCCTGATGGAGTAATTTGGACGGGCTCTCAAAAAGGCTTCTCTGATGGTGGAGGTGTCAGTCGTTTTGATGGAACAAGCTGGACTACTTATTATTCTCAAACTAAATTTTGGACAATCGAAGCTATCAAACCCGTTAATGCGCATTATTGCTGGTTTGGGACAGGAACACAACTACCAGATGGTGCAAGAATATTCAATCAAACTACTTTTACAACAGTTAATGTAAATAATTCCGGACTAGTGAATAACAATATTAATGACATCTTTATTGATGATCAAAATAGAGTGTGGTTCGCAACTGATGGCGGGATTTCTGTATTAACACCACAATTAAGTATTAATAGCATTAGCTTACAACATAATGCTTGTGGGGCAACTAATAGTGGCGAAATCACCATTCAAGCAACATCCACTTATCCTGACAGATTTTATTCTATTGATGGTGGAAATACTTATTCTTCTTCCAATACATTTACAAACCTTAGTTCTGGAACTTATTTTATTTCAGTAACTGATAGTGCTTCTCTTTTTGAATTAGATACTGTGGAAATTTTAGATATCCCCGAAATAGCTCTTCCAATGGATACACTTACTTATTGTCAAAATGATACGGGATTTTTGTATTATAATGGAAGTAATTTCAATTGGACACCTTCAAGCGACGTTTTGGACTCAATAACAGGTGTTATCTGTTTTATTTCAGATATTAGTCAACAATACCATGTTAGCATGAATGATTCTAATGGTTGTGCAGTAAGTGATTCCATTGAAATTATAGTTAATCCGTCTCCAACAGCAAATGTAACAGTTACAGATGATTCTGTTTTTACTGCAAATGGCGGCTTCGACTCTTACCAATGGTATTTTTATGGAACACCTATAAGTGGAGAAACAGATTCTATTTACACAGCAGATGCTCCCGGGATTTATACTGTTGCCGTTACTAATTCTTTTGGTTGCACAACGCTTTCTGATATGATACATTATAATAATGCAGGAATTTCAGATTATGAAAA
>CAZJZP010000042.1:4099-12852 GCA_964550505.1 uncultured Prolixibacteraceae bacterium
AAGCAGCTTTTTTTTATTGTATTAAATTTCCAAAGCGAAGTCCAAAATAAATGGTTCTTGGTTGCATTGGTCCATACATATAGCCAGGGTCTCTTTCAATACCGTAATCAAAATCGTTTTGATAAGAGTTAAAAATGTTTTTCATCCCTGCAAAAAGCTGTAATTTCGCTCCATTAAGCTTAACGGTATAGCTTATTTTTGCTCCTGCATCATAGAATGGATTTGATTCTCTCAACTCACCTTCTTCAGGAACTGTTAATTCGGTACCAAAATAAGGAACAAGCATTTTCCCAGTATAATTTAATGAGGAGGAAAAGTTCCATTTCTTGCTTATTTTCCAATCAAAATTCATAAAACCATATTGGCTTGGTGTGCGAAAAAAGCGTGTTTCATCAAACTCTACAGCTTCTTCATACTCACTACTTTGAATTGTAAATCCAGCTTTTAAAACTAATTCTGCTGATGGAGCTATTGCAAGTTCCAGATTAAATCCTTGAACAATCGCTCCTTTTTCTGCATTAATTCTGGTGTAAATTACTTTACCACTTTCGTCAGGCTCGCTATATTCATTAGCAAAAGGGTTCTCCAGTTTTGTGTAAAAGCCTTCCACTAAAAAACTAAGATTAATTTTACCCAGTTTTTTTTTAAAATCCAAAGAAGCCATATAACTAGCACTATTTTCCTGCTTTAAGTCTGTACTGTTTTGATGAATCACTTGTCGCGAACCAGAAGTTTCAATATGCAAATCTTCATCAAAAATTTGCGGTGCGCGATAACCTTGAGAATAAGAGACTCTTGCTTGTAAAAATTCCTTTATCTCATATTTTATATTTATGCGAGGGCTTAAGACTGTTCCTGATATGGCTGCATCAGCATTTTGTTTATTGGAGATAGCATAATTATCTAAACGTGCACCAAAAGAAAATTTGAATTTTGAAATGCTTATTTCATATTGCGAAAACAATCCTGTTGTTATGACAGATTGATCAGCAACTAAGGTATTTTCTCTACTTGGAATTTCAACGGTAGAGTCATTTAGAATAATAATACTATCTAAATCAGGATATCCTAGTTTGGTATCTTTAAGCCATGAACCAGTATTTTCAAGTCCTAGTAAAAGTTCCGATTTCTTAAAATTTGCACTATATTGAATCCCTGTAGCATAAGACAAATCTTTTGTATTACCATAATCACTCAAAGATTGTTCTGCTCCATAGTAAGAATCCCTGTTTATTCGCTGTCCTGAGGCATAAACAGAAAAAATGTCTTTATCTCTAAAATAATGTTCGTAGGTAAGCGCAGCTGTATTAATATTATGTGTAACTGCTTCCGCAATATTTGCTTGATGTAAAGGATAATCAAAGCGATCTCCTCCTCTTCTGTCTTCATTAATTGTGAAAAAGTCAGCTACCAATTTATCTTTAGTACTAAAACGATGGTAAATACGAGAGCCAACAGTAATATTATTTAAGGTCGATATTTCTGAAAATCCATCATTATTTGCATCAAAAGCGTCTCTGTTTCTATAAAATCCAAATAAAGACATCCCAGATTTGCTATCTGAAGAAACCAAAGAGGTATTAAAGTTAACAGCATTATCCATCGCACTTTCTCCCGCATCTTGAAGACCCAAACCAATTAAACCGCTATTCATTCCAAATTCATACGAATTATTAATTGGATCTTTTAAAATAAGATTGACCGTTCCTGCAATAGCATTACTTCCATATAAGGCAGAGCCTCCTCCACGAATTACTTCCACTCTTTCAATCATATTTGCAGGAATTAACTCCAAACCATAAACGCCTGCCAATCCACTGAAAATTGGTCGGCTATTAATCAAGACTTGCGAATAAGGTCCTTCCATCCCATTCATTCTCAACTGCGTAAATCCGCAATTTTGGCAATTATTTTCCATCCGCAAACCAGTACAATAATTTAATCCTTCACTAAGATTAACAGATTGCGTGGATGAAAAAAGCTTGGGTGTAAGCGTGCTAACTATGGAAGAAGCTTCTCTCCTATTAATTTCATTTCTATTAGCTGTAACAACTAATTCCTCCAAGCCTAACACATCTTGTTCCAATTCAAAATTTACTTCAATGGATTGACCTGCATTCACGGTTACTTCTTTGATTTGAGGTTTGTAACCAATAAGTTGGGCTTTTAAAACATAGGTGCCTTCTTTCAAGTTAATTAATTGATAATGACCTGTTTCATCTGTAGTAGTTCCAATAGTTGTTCCTTCAATAAGAATTGTAGCAAAAGGAATATGATCTTGTTTTTCAGTTGAGAGAACATGTCCGAAAATATTTGCATCTGTTTTCTTTTGCTGAGCATAACTTAGTCGCACCATAGCCAAGATTAAAAAGGCTATGATAATAGTTTTCTTTATCATTCTTTTCTTCTTTATACATAAAACTTTTAATGTAATTTTTAGCAATTCAATATTACGACTGTTTTATTGCCGAAAACAGGAATTCTTTATCGTTTTCTAATAAAAAATTCTATGTTAAAAAATGGGAGGAGCTCTACTTTTTCTCTTTAATATACAATGAGCTATTTCTTTCTGGTTTTCAGAATTAAAAACTAATTCTGTTTTTAAGATAATACCTATACTAAGTGCTAAAAAGAAAAAGCTGAAAAGAATATAAAGGTTTTGTAAAAAAACAAATTCAAATTTACTATGGTAGTGGCTTTTTATCGGTTGATTATCATCAGTTTTGTTGTATGGATGTGAGTGAACAACAATAGTTCCATCGCTTAATTGGTGGGTATGAATATAGAGTACTTTATTAACTGTCAACATCATTACGATTGCCAACATCAAAAAAGCAATGCTTTTCTTAAGTATTTTTTTTCTATATTCCTGCATTGAGCAGCAAAAATAGAAATAAAATACAAACAACAAAGAATGATTCTAAATAATTTTTAATTATTTTCTGCTTTTTCTTTTACAGACAAATAAAATGCCTGATTTACAGGATATGAGCTTTGCAATAAAATATTCAAATCATTTAAAGCTTCGTTATACATTCCTAAATCATTGTATGCTAAAGCACGATTTATATATGCTGCAACATCATTAGGATTATATTGAATGGCCAATGTATAATCATTAATCGCAGCTTGATAATCCTTCATTTTATATTTCGCTAATCCTCTCCAGGAATAAGATTCACTGTGTTCGGGATTGCGTAGTAAGGCTTGATCATAATAAGAAATTGCTGTTGGATAATCTTCATTTTGATGATAAATTAAAGCCGTCCAATAATAGGATTCCCAATAATCAGGCAAAAGATTTGCTGTAGTTTGGAAATCACTCAAGGCTAAATCTAAATTCCCTATTTTGAAGTAAGCTGTTCCTCTCCACAAATAAGCTTTTGAATCCCAATCTCCTTTTTTTCTGTTTGGATTTTCCATTAATTGAATATAGGAATCATAATCAGGAATTGCTTCTTCATATCTTTGTAAAGTTCCTAAAGTATTGGCTCTACCCAGTAAAGCATCTTTATTCTTTGGCTGAAGATGCAAGGCGATGGTAAAATCTTTTAAAGCAGCATAATATTTCGCTGTATCATTTTGAAATTGACCGTAATTATATAACAAAACAGCCTTATTAACCCTTGGCGAAACAAAAGAAGTGTCTAAAGAAATAGCCATATTGTAATCAGACAAGGCTAAATCCATATATCGGACAAATTGCTGCGGATTCGTTTCCTTGTATGTTTTCATTGCATAATGATCAAAATACAAATAGCCTCGATTACTATAAGCAAAAGGGAAATTGGGATATTTTTCAATTACATCGGTAAATAAAACATCGCCGTTCTTCCAATACGAAATTCGATCGTAGCTTAAATAGGTAAACCAAAGCATCATCATTATTAGTAATAGTGTGAAAAGCTTTCTGAATTTATACAAAACAAAAGTTTTATCAAAACGAATACGTTGATAAAAAGCTCCAATCATAAAGAAAAAGCCCAGATAAGGAAGATAGGTATAACGCTCTGATAAAATCACACCTCCAACCGGAACAAATTGAATAACAACAGCTATTGTTATCAAGAAAAAGAAAAGTCCAAAAAAGAAATCTTTTAATTTTTTTCGATATATAATTAGAAAAACGATAATTAGTAATATGGCTATCGGAGCAAGAAGATATTTTAAAGGCAAAACTCCTGCTGTTTTCAGCGGATAAGGATACATTGCCGATAGTTTAACAGGAGCAAATACTTTCAAAAAATAAAGAAGCAAAGTATAGGCTAATACACTAATTCTTTCGTAAATGCTTAATAGCGGATTCAAATCCTGAATAGCGGTATCCTGAGATTTGACAGCCAAAATCCCAAAAAGCAGCGAAATAGCAAAAAAATGCGCTTTTCGTATGCCGAATCTCCATAGTTTTTGTATGAAAAGCTTGAAATTAAGACTTTCTTTCTCTAAATAAAAATCAATTAAAATCAAAACTAAAGGCAAGGTAACTGCCATGGATTTTGATAAACACGAAAGCAGAAAGAAAACAAAAGAATAGATCAAATACTTTATCTTTCTGTCCTTTGTTTTATAATACAAATACGAAATCAGCGAAGCAAGAAAGAAAAAAGCATACAAAACATCTTTTCGTTCAGAAATCCATGCAACTGATTCAACATGCATCGGATGCAATGCAAACAAGAAAGCGACAATGGCAGCCCAATCGTACTTCTTGGGTTTAATTAATAATATCAACCAAAAAACCAATAAAGTATTTAACAAATGTAAAATCAAATTATTAAGATGATACAAAAAAGGGCTTTCTCCAACTAATGCATATTCTATTGCATACGAAATAGTTGTCAGTGGATGATAATTATGAAAATAGAAACTGCTAAAGATGGTTTTGACATTTTCTGCAGATAATTCATGGATTACTTCATTATCAATAATATAACCTGTATCATCCCAATTATAAATAAAATCATGACTTAAAGAGGAGGCATATACCAATAATGTTAATCCTAAAATTAAAATAGGATAGACTCGAAATTTCTTGAATTTAGAAGGCTGTACTTCTTTTGTCTTCATCGACTTTGATGCTTGCTTTACAACTGCTTTTTTCTTGTATTTCTGCTTTTTATTATATGATGTTTTAGCCATAGCTAATTGTTTTGTAGCGCTTTATATACAACTTTATGAATATTCGTCCGCAAATCCATTTCGCTAATTTTTTTATTTTCTGCATCTGGATAAACTCTGTTAGATAAAAACACATAAACTAAATCATATTCTGGATCTGCCCAAGTATAGGTGCCTGTAAACCCACTATGTCCATAACTTTGATCGGAAACAAGTTTATGGGTTGGTCCTCCGTCTCTGTTTCTCAAAGGCTTATCAAATCCCAAACCTCTTCTTACTCGGGGATATTGATAAGATGTGAACTGCTTAATAGTTTGCGGACGTAAAAACCTAATCCCAGAATATTCTCCCATTTGAATATAGACTTGCATCAAAATAGCAACATCTATTGCAGAAGAAAACAAACCGGCATGACCACAAACGCCGCCTAGCATTGCTGATCCTTGATCGTGGACATAACCGTGTACCAATTGCTTTCTGTAGTTTTTATCATCTTCGGTTGGAGGAATTCTATCCTTAGCAAAACGCTGTAGGGGATTAAACCCCATCGTTGGTAATCCTAAAGGACGATAAAAAGCATCAGCAACAGCTTCGCTAAATGTTTTGCCTGTTAAATCTTCAATAATCAACATAAACATGTAAAAACCTAAATCACTATAGCGATAACCCGATCTCGTTCGATATTTTGAAGTATAGATTTTATTATAAATTGTATCTTTATAAACAGGATTAATATACATATTATCGCAAACCTGAACACTAAATTCATCTGTTCTAACAGCACTGTAAATGGTATTATCCCATTCTCCTTCTTTTATAGTCTCTAAAAAAAAAGGTATCCATGGTCGTAAACGAGCAGTATGCGTTAATATTTTTTTTATTTCCAGATCTTTTTTATCTGTTTCTTGCAATATTGGCAAATATGATCCCATCGTGCTATCCACAGAAAACAAGCCTTCATCGCTAAGCTTCATAAGCATTGGAGTTGTTGCCAATATTTTTGTTAGCGAAGCTAAATCATAAATATCAGTATTTTTAACAGGAATCTTTTTGTCATAAGTATGATATCCATAAGATTTGTAGAAAAACACTTTGCCTTCTTTGCTCAACAAAATTTGGCAACCAGGTAGGGCTTTTTCGTTAATCGCTTCCATCACAAGACTGTCAATTGCATATAAATCTGCTGATGCAATTCCAAGTTCTTCTGGCCAGGTAAATTTCATCCTGATTGACTGTGTTTCTATTCCTGTTCCTACTGGAAAACGAGGAGAAGCTGTAACGGGCAATTTCCCTTTGTACGCTATACCACCAAAAATACCTTGTGCTGCAATCTTTTGTGCAAGTTCATCTTCTTCATAAGAAACTATAATTGCTTCAATATTTTCGGTAAGAATAAGATTATCCAAAGAATAGGGATTAGCAAAGAAATTCAATATTATCTTGTTTTGACGCTGTAATTTTTCAATAAAGCTATAACTGGATTTACGAATACCATAGTTGTTTTTTGCTGAATTATTGGTGTTTAACAATCCAACAATTACTAAACTGTAGTCTTTTAACTTATTCAATAAAGCTTCTTGTTCTTGCGCTGAAGATTCTCGGCTAAGATAATAATGGTCAACTGGAGCATAATAACTTAAATATTCCTGAAAACAATTTTCTTTGCTTCCCACAACAACACTGGCAATTTTATGCTTTTCTAAATCACGGAGTGGAAGCAAATTGTTTTCATTTTTCACTAATGTAATAGCGTTTTCATATAGTTTTTGCTTTAAGTATAATGCTTCGGGTCTGTTCAAATAATCAATTAAGGAATCCGTTTTCAATGCACGATATTCTCGTAAACCGAGCCAATATTTAATTTTGAGTATTTTTCTGCACTTTTCTTCAATATCTTCTAATTTCAGTTCTTCATTTTCTATTGCTTTTTTAATTGCCTTTACAGATGTTGCAATATTGGCAGGCATTAGAAGTATATCATTTCCTGCATTCAAGGCATCAACTTCTAATTGTCCTGGTATATTATAATCTGCAACACCCTGCATTCCGAGTGCATCAGTAATTACTAAGGCATTAAACCCTAATTTTTCCTTTAACAATTCAGTAATTACAGCATAAGACAAGGTCGTGGCTTTATTTTTTTCACTTTCCAATGCGGGAATATGCAGATGAGCAACCATAATGGACGCAATATTATGCTTTATTAATTCCTTGAAAGGAAATAAATGAATACTATCAATTTCAGCTGCAGATTTATTTATTAAAGGTAAAGTATAATGCGAATCTTTGTCCGTATCTCCATGACCGGGGAAATGCTTAGCACAAGCTAAAACATAATTATCCTGCATTCCTTTCATATAAGCGATAGATTTTGCTGATACATTGGCAGGACTTTCCCCGAAAGAACGACTATTAATGACTGGGTTTTTATTATTGTTATTGACATCTGCAACAGGAGCAAAATTCATATGCACATTCATTCTTCTAAGCTGCTTTGCAATTTCAACACCCATTTCGTAAATTAATCTTTCATCCTGAATAGCGCCTAAAGTCATTTGTCGCGGGAAGGAAATGGTCTTTTTCAGGCGCATACCAAGACCCCATTCTGCATCCATAGAAACTATCATTGGAATGGGAGATTGCTTTTGCCAACGATTGTTTAATTCCAATTGATGAATCGGTTCCCCCTGAAAAAAACACATTCCTCCAGGTTGATATTGTTGAATTATTTTATCTAGCCCTTGCTCGTATGCTTTATCTTTATTTGAATACACCGGTATCATAATACATTGGGCTATCTTTTGCTCCAAATTCATATCGCTCATCACAGAATCTACCCATTTATTTGCTGGATCTTCTACAAAACCTTGCTCTCTATTCACAACTATATTATCTTGCTGCGTGCTCCAGAGAATGAGAACTCCCAAAATTACAAGCCAAACTTTAGTCATACATCTAATTAATATTATATAAACTTAAAAAACTAACACAAACTTATAATATTTTTTCAGAAATAGTATCTTTGTTTATTATTAAAAATGAAAAAATTATAGCAAATGCAAAAAATCCTCTTTTTATTTATCGCTATCTTCTCCTTTTCTACACTTCAAGCTCAAAACCCTCAGGGAGTTATCGTTTCAGACACCGGAAATATTACTGTTATTAAAGTTTGGGGAAATCATTTCGAGAGAGGATATGCCAGTGGATATCTTTTAGCAGATAAAATCAAAGAGGTCTATGAAAACTACATTGTTCCTTCTTTTGGCTCTTCCTTAGCTATGGCTAAAATCATGGTCAGTACAAATGATCATTTGCGCATTGATTCCATCTATGTTGATGAAGCTAAAGGAATGATACAAGGAATATCTGACGCCGGGATTATCATGGCTAACGTAGATTATTTGGATATTTTGGTTGCTAATACCTTTTTAGATTTAGCTAATCTTGGAAATAAATTCCCTGAAGTTAATATGCAAAATGGCTGTTCCAGTCTTATAAGTTGGGGAAATGCCACAACAAATACTAGTCTAAACGGAAAATCAGTACTATCAAGACATTTGGATTGGACAACAAATTACAACTTAATTAATAATCAAGTAATTGTTGTTCATTTTCCTGATGAAGTGGATGAACAA
>CAZJZP010000043.1:0-12761 GCA_964550505.1 uncultured Prolixibacteraceae bacterium
CTCGTTTTTTCTTGGGGAATTGAAAAATATTTCCGTATTTCGCAGTTTAAATTTAGTCTAAATAAGACATGACGCTAGCGGAATTAAATATTGGAGAAAAGGCAATTATCGTTAAGATACGAGGTCGTGGTGCTTTCCGTAAGCGTATCATGGAAATGGGTTTTGTAGCAGGACAGGAAATTATCTCTATCAAACGTTCTCCGCTACAGGATCCTATAGAATATAAAATCATGGGCTATCATCTTAGCCTTCGCAATAGCGAAGCCCGAATGATAGAAATCATTTCTGTTGAAGAGGCCCTGAAAGAACAGCCTAAAGATTGTCCTAATACGAAAGAGGTATTCTTAACAAATACTTTTAGAAAGAAACGGAAAAACATCCATATTGCACTTGTAGGAAATCCTAACTGTGGTAAAACAACTATCTTTAATGAACTCTGCCGAACACACGAGCATGTTGGCAACTATAGCGGTGTTACCGTAGATGCCAAAGAAGGAAAATTTAATTTTCAAGGCTATCAGATTATAGTTACTGATTTGCCGGGCACTTATTCCCTAAGCAGTTATTCTCCTGAAGAAATCTATGTGCGGGATTTCCTCTATCGTGAAATGCCAGATATCGTTGTAAATATTATTGACGGCTCCAGTCTTGAACGTAATCTATATCTCACTACACAGCTTATTGACATGGATTTACGTGTAGTAGGTGCGATAAATATGTTTGATGAAATTATCCACAAAGGCGATAGTTTTCATTACAATATGCTCGGGAAGATGATTGGGATTCCACTCGTTCCGACCATTGGTTCTCGAAAAAGAGGAATTAAAGAATTACTGCAAAAAATCATCAAGGTTTACGAAGATGAAAGTGATATTGTTCGCCATGTACATATTAATTATGGAAACACCATTGAAGATAGCATACAGCAGATTCAAAAAGAATTAAAGAATAAAGACGGTGAAGAACTGTTTACTAAAATGTCGCCACGCTTTATTTCTATCAAATTATTGGAAGGCGATAGCGAAATAAGGCGCAAACTCAAAGAAAATGAGGGCGAAAGTATCTTAAAAAAAGCGGAACAACAGATTACACATATTGAAAATACAACTGCTGAGGAAGTTGAAAACCTGATTACAGATGCTCGTTATGGATTTATCTCGGGAGCACTGAAAGAAACGTATCACAATTCTAAAGAAAAAGAGCCTAAAAAAAGCAGAAGTTCTCGTATTGATAAGATATTAACACATAAAATGTGGGGAATTCCTTTTTTTATTCTCTTTTTATGGCTCATGTTTTTCACAACATTCCGCCTTGGCAATTACCCTATGGAATGGCTACAAAGCTTTATCGATTTGCTTTCAACTCTAGCAGATAACAATCTAGCAGACAGCATGTTTAAAGATATGTTGATAAATGGTATTATCGGAGGAGTTGGTGGAGTCTTGGTTTTTGTTCCCAATATTATGTTGCTCTTTCTCTTTATTTCCTTTATGGAAGATACCGGCTATATGGCGAGAGCAGTTTTTATTATGGATAGAGTGATGCATAAAATTGGATTACACGGAAAATCTTTTATTCCACTTTTAATGGGTTTTGGTTGTAATGTTCCTGCAGTTATGGGCACACGAATTATTGAAAGCAAACGCGACCGTTTACTGACGATGTTACTTATACCATTTATGTCGTGCAGTGCCCGACTACCAGTTTATATTATCTTTATTGCCGCTTTTTTCCCTAATAATCCTGTTGCCATGATTTTTATGCTGTATTTTCTAGGGATTTTTATCGGTTTTCTGACTTCAATTTTGTTTAAAAAGACCTTTTTTCGTTATAAGGAGGTTCCTTTTGTAATGGAACTCCCTCCCTATCGCATGCCGACAGCTCGTTCAGTACTAACACATATGTGGTATCGTGTTGCCATGTATCTGAAAAAAATTGGTAGTGTAATATTAATTGCATCTGTAATAATTTGGATGTTAAGTTATTTTCCAAAGACAAAAAACTATACTATTGATTATGACAATAAGATTGCAAAAACAGAAAGCAATTATACAACTACAATAAACCAAGCAGCAACACAGCCGGAAAAAGACCAATTAACAGAAGAAATGCATCTGCAAATCAAAGAATATGAAATGCAAAAAGAATTAGAGGAACAGGAAAATTCTTTTATAGGAATAATTGGAAAGACAATCGCACCAGTTATGAAACCACTGGGTTTTAATTGGAAAATGAGCGTTGCTATTCTGACTGGACTTCCCGCCAAAGAAATTGTTGTCAGTACGCTTGGCGTACTCTACACCACTGATATCCACGAAGATGAACAAGCTTTAGTAGAAAAGATTTACAGCGAAGGTTTGCATCCAGAAAAAAAGGACAAAGAAAGCAATCGTTTGGCAGCACTTGCATTTATGATTTTTGTGCTGATATATTTCCCCTGTATTGGAACGCTAGTAGCTATCAGTAAAGAATCGGGAAGTTGGCGTTGGGCTGCTTTTTCAGTGTTTTATACTACTTTCTTAGCATGGATTATTGCTTTGCTTGTTAATCAAATTGGTCAAGCCTTTTTTATCTAATATGAAATTTTAGTTAGCTTTGTAAGATGATTCGAGAAGAAATCCTTCTTTTATTACAAGCAAAGGAAAGTTGGTACTTATTGGCTGCCTTGCTATTTGCCTCTTTAATCGGGAGAATAAAAATTATCGGTCCTTACTTTCGTATTATCAACACCATTTTCCATGAATTTGGACATGCCTTGGCTGCCATTCTTTTTAAGGGAAAAGTGTTGGATATGGAATTGTTTTCCGACACTTCCGGCACTACTCTAACGCAATCAAAAAATCGATTTTCACAATGGATAATAGCTATTGCAGGCTATCCTTTTTCCATGCTTATGAGTCTGGGATTATTTTATCTGCTTAGCATAGAAGCCTATCCGCTCTTTTTGTGGATTATTCTAGGCACTGCCAGTCTTTGTCTTTTACTCTGGGTGCGCAATACTTTTGGGATATTTTATTTATTGCTAATTATCGCTAGTAGTCTTGCTGCTATTTTCTACGCTCCGGAGAATATCATCTTCGCTTATTGCCTTATTATTTTTATGCTGCAAATAAGTGATGCGCTAATTTCTCCTTTTATTTTACTCTATTTGAGTCTTAAAAACCCCAAAAATGCTGGCGATGCAAAAAATCTACAAACGATTACAGGCATTCCTGCCTTTCTTTGGGCGCTTTTGTTCTGCTTACTATCGGTAACATCTGTCTTTCTTTTAATGAAAATTATACTGCTGACAGATTATTATGTTAAACTCGCACATTGGCTTTATTTATAAAAAAGCTGCTTTTGTCTAATTTTTTTGGCATTTTTTTTGTTTTAAAAAAAAATGTGTTATCTTTGAATTTAATTAGTTACTAAATAGAAAAAGAAAAAAGTGATGAAAAAAACAATTCTCCTTCTTAGCCTTAGTTTTTTGTACTTAACAAGTGTGATACATGCACAAGAATCTGTCCAGAGTACATTAAAAGACAGTAGAGACAATACTATTTACCAAACAGTTCAAATTGGTGATCAGATTTGGATGGCTGAAAACCTGAGTTATTTTAGTGATAGTAGTGTTTGTTATGACAATTATAATACCAATTGTTATATTTATGGCAGACTTTATACTTGGGAAGAAGCCAAAGAAGTTTGTCCTCAAGGTTGGCGATTACCAACAAAACGAGATTTTGAAATCCTTCTCAATAATTTCCCTGATGGAGCATATCCTTTTTTAGTCAATGAAGATGAAACAGGTTTTAATGCGCTTTTTGGCGGATGGCAATATGATGATGGAGAGTATAGCAGCAAAGGATTCTATGGAGAATGGTGGACCTCAACTCAGGGCGATAATGGATATGTATGGAGTCTTAGCATTAGCAAATATTATCAGTCAGCAGATCTTGGTGGCAGCCAAGCAAGAGCACTATCTGTTAGATGCATCAAAAACAAAGCGCTTAATGGTTTAAATACACCAGAATAAGAAGCTTTCCCTTCCGTATTCTAATCATATTTCATAAGAGATAATTTTTTATCTTTGCTTTTACTATGCAAAAAATATCGTATATCAGTTTAATGTCTAACAAAGTAAAGGAAAATGGGGGAATTAATCTTGCTCAGGGAATTCCTGCCTTTGAACCAGCTACAGCATTATTGGACGAATTGCAAAAAGCTGCCAGAAACAAAGTGCATCAATACGCCCCCGGAATGGGAAGTGCTGATTTACTTGAGCAAATAAAACTCCACCACCAAAAAGATAAAAGCCAGTTGCAAAAAGAGGAAATTCTTATTGTAAACGGAGCCACAGAAGCCATTTCGCTTATTTATCTCTATCTTTTCACCCAAAACAAAGAAAAACTTAGTAGTTGCAGCATCTCCCCTTCTTACGAAAGCTATACTAATCTCCCAAGGATTTTTTCTCAACAACACTATGAAATTAAAGCAGAAGATATTAGCAATGGCTATCTTCAACAACTTATTGAAAAGGAAAATATCACATTGCTTTTTATTTCCCTGCCCGGAAATCCACTTGGAAGCATATTGAAGGAAGAAGAAATTGACATCTTGCTGTCTTATACAGAAAAATATAAGCTGCATATCATTTTTGATAATGTTTATGAAGATTTTCTGTTTGAAAAAAAACGTATTCCGCTGCTAAACAAACTCAACAACTACTGTTTTTACGTAAATAGTTTTTCTAAAATATTTTCTATCACAGGGTGGCGCATAGGATATTTTATCAGCAGTGCAGAAAATATTCGCAAAATAGCTGATGTGCATGATTATACAGGACTCTCCGCCCCTTCCGTTTTACAATATGCTCTTGCTCGCTATTGTGAAAAAACAGATTTCGGTAAAGAATATGTGCATGGAATACAGAAGAAATTAGCTGAGAATTATGCCTTTTTATCAACTGCCCTCAGCAAACTCGGATTTAAAATTGCTAAAGCAGAAGGAGGTTATTTTATTTGGTGCAAACTTCCTGATGGCTTTACTGATGCTAAAGCATTTTGTATGCAAATCTACGAAGAGCAAAAAATTGCAATGGTTCCTGGCATTCACTTTTCGCCCGCTGCCACAGATTATATCCGCATTAATATTGCCCGTGAAAAAGAAGAACTTGAAGCAGCTTTGCTTGGGATAGAAAAATTTATTTCGATTTTTGATTGAGGATTGAAGATTGAAGATTTTTGAATAAATTTTTCAGTTTTAGACTAATGGCATGTGGGAGTTAACAAAAAAACGAGCAATATTCTGTGAAAATTAATTATTTTTGGGTGTTTGTTTTTGGGAAAGAGGGAAAATCGGCATTAAATAATATCAAACGATGAAAGCAAAAAAAATCACATTTTTAATCGCAATATTTATTTCTGTTAAATGCTTTGCACAAAGTGATACACTTATTTATTGCAATGCATACCAATATATATCTGAAAACAAGGAAATTAAAGATGAAGTAATAAATTGCCTACTTCTTTCAAAAATTAAATATAGTTTATTTAATAAACCTATCACCTATGATGTAGCACCAAAAAATGTTCCTGTGGGTATTCAAGGTTTCGTAAATGACCCTTCTGTAAACATTACATTAACTGAAAAAGATATTCAAGACTTTTACTTTGATATTTCAAATATACCTGATAAATACTTGATATGCAGAGATACAAACGGAGTACTAACTCTATTCTTTTCTAAACCAATGCACAATATTCTTCTTTGTGATATTCAATACACTTATAGATACAGCAAATATCATTGGCAAACACTTACAGCTACCATGCTAAGATTACTTTTAATCTATAATGATGATTATCAGATTATTTCTTGCAGTATGATGAAATGTATACATACATTTTAAGCATCAATTTTCCAGCAATTCTGCTATAAAAAGCAACGAAATGAGCTGTTGCAACGACATAAAAGCAGCTAATTGATAAAAATTCTAATTTTTTGTACCGCAGAGTTCCGCAAAGATTTCTTGCAGAGAACCGCAGAGAGAATTTCTTGGTGCTTTAGAAGTGGTTTTATAATTAATCTTGATAATATTAATTCCATCTTGTTTTTTTTTGCAGAAAATACTACGGATTTCCGCCTTTTATTTGTTATCTTTTCTCAGAAAAGCGTTCAAATAAAGTATTTAAATGCGATTGAAAATTACTTAATTCTGGGCTTTCAGAAATAATAAAGCTTATGTCTTCATTATGGATTTTTGTAATTTTAAAGGAGCCGGAAGCCTTATTTCTTTCTGTTGTGAGCAAATCTTCATTTTCTTCCATTTCTTTAACAAGAAAATAAATATCCATAAAGAAATCCAGACCGAAAACAATTTCTTTTTCTTGACCTCCGCTATATGTCCCTGAGGAACTCATCATAACAGGAACTGGATTATAGTGCATTCCTGTACGATTAATTGTATATATATTGCCGTTTCCATCAACAAAAACAATTTTTAAAGCTTGTTCTATTCTCTCTATTTCAGAAAAAACGATATAATTCCCTATTCTAGCATTTGTTTTAGCTTTGTTTTTATCCCAATATCCATTTTTAATTTGTCCTTTTATTCTTACATAGTTCATATTATAGTCTGAAATATCACCATCCCAAGAACATTCAGAAAGTTTGATAAAATAGTTCACCTCAAAAAGTCTGAAATAATAATCCACTGCTTCAGCATTAGATTTGCCAGTCTTGTTAATATTGGAGTTTGAAAAAATCATTCCACTCATCCATTTCTGTGAAGAAAGCTGCTTCTCTTTTCTTGTGAGGCAAGAAGAAAACAACAGAAGCATTATCAATATAGTGCCTAAGAATTTCATAATATTTTTAATTTTAAGGTTTCAAACATAATGATTCTAATCCATTGAATAAATAAACACATTGGATTTATTTCAAAAACTATTCCAAGAAAAATATTTTTTTGGTGAAAAACGCTAAAGCTTTTGTCTATTATAACAATTCTTTTATAAAAAAAAAGCTGCTAAAAAAGCAGCTTTTTGTTAGGCATCAATATTTGCGTATTTTGCATTCTTTTCGATAAATTCTCGTCGTGGTGGAACTTCATCACCCATTAACATAGAAAAGATTCTATCAGCTTCAGAGCCATTTTCTATGGTAACTTGGCGTAATATTCTTGTTCCAGGACTCATAGTTGTTGTCCATAACTGTTCTGCATTCATTTCTCCAAGACCTTTATATCTCTGAATATGAACGTTTTTACCATCAGGAGCTAATTCTTTCACTTTCTCATCACGTTCTTTTTCACTCCAGCAATATGCTTCTTTATTTCCACGCTTAACAAGATAAAGTGGTGGCGTAGCAATATAAACAAAACCTTGTGTTATTAGTTCTTTCATATAACGGAAAAAGAAAGTAAGAATAAGTGTTGCGATATGGCTACCGTCAACGTCAGCATCTGTCATAATAATTACTTTATGATAGCGAAGATGCTCCAAATTTAGTGCTTTTGAGTCTTCTTCTGTTCCAATACTAACCCCAAGTGCAGTAAACATATTTTTGATTTCTTCGTTTTCAAAAATTTTGTGCTGCATGGCTTTTTCCACATTCAGAATTTTACCTCTCAAAGGTAAAATCGCTTGGAAATTCCTGTCTCTTCCTTGTTTTGCTGTACCACCCGCTGAATCACCCTCAACAAGGTAGATTTCGCATTTTTCGGGATCTCTGTTAGAGCAGTCAGATAATTTTCCGGGGAGACCTGAACCACTAAGAACATTTTTCCGTTGAACCAATTCTCTTGCTTTTCGTGCTGCATGTCGTGCCGTAGCGGCAAGAATAACTTTAGTTACAATATTTCTGGCATCTTTAGGATTTTCTTCCAAATAGTTGGAAAGCATTTCGCTGACAAATTGATCAACGGTTCCCATAATGTCAGAATTCCCTAATTTCGTTTTTGTTTGACCTTCGAACTGTGGTTCAGCAACTTTAACGGATATAACTGCTGTTAATCCTTCCCTGAAATCATCTCCATTAATATCAAACTTTAATTTTGCCAACATCCCAGACTTTTCAGCATAAGATTTCAAGGTTCGGGTTAAGGCTCTTCTGAATCCAGAAAGATGTGTTCCTCCTTCGTGTGTGTTGATATTATTTACATAGGAATGTAAGTTTTCAGAGAAAGAAGTATTGTATTGCATGGCAATTTCAACGGGAGTTCCGTTTTTTTCACCTTCGATATTAATGGGTGTTTGCATTAATTTCTCTCTTGTCTCATCAAGATATTCGAGAAAATCCAATAAGCCGTTTTCTGAGAAAAAGGATGCAAACAAGTATTCACCCTCTTCATCGGTGTTTCTTTTATCTAGTAATGAAAGTTTAATTCCTTTATTAAGAAATGCCAACTCTCTTAATCGTGAGGACAAAATATCAAAACTGTATTCTGTAACAGTAAAAATACTATCGTCGGGTGTAAATGTAGTAAGTGTTCCTGATTTACCGTCAGCAGTTCCAATTTCCTTAACATCGGCGATAGGTTTTCCTTTTTCATATTCTTGGAAATAGACTTTCCCATCTCTATATACAGTAACAGATGCATGTTTAGACAGAGCATTAACACAAGAAACTCCAACTCCATGCAAACCTCCGGAAACTTTATACGATCCTTTATCAAATTTTCCACCAGCATGCAGGACTGTCATAACAACTTCAAGGGCAGATCTATTTTCTTTTTCGTGTAAATCTACAGGAATTCCACGTCCATTATCTTCAACAGTCACAGAATTATCTTCATTGATAATAACAGTAATGGTATCGCAATGTCCTGCTAAGGCTTCATCTATTGAGTTATCGACTACTTCATACACTAAATGGTGTAATCCTTTGGAGCTAGTATCTCCAATATACATGGAAGGTCGTTTTCTAACAGCTTCTAATCCTTCAAGTACTTGTATATTACTCGCTGAATATGTATTCTTTTCTTCACTCATTATCAAGTATTTAAATTAATTTTAATAAGACGTACAAAGATAAGAAAAATGCCGTAAATAATAGCATTTAGAAAGTTTTTTCTTTTTAAAGTTATTAACAGATTAAGCTGTTAAAAAACAATTGGAATTAATCGGAAAATCATTGCTCGTTTTGCAATTTTTCCACACAAGCATTTGCGGCTAAAGAAGCCGTTGAATAGGCAATTTGAAGATTATATCCGCCAGTATCTGCGTATAAGTCTAGCAGTTCACCGGCAAAATACAATCCAGAAATAATTTTAGACTCCATTGTTTTTGCTGAGACTTCTTTATGAGATACTCCGCCGGCTGTAATGATTGCTTCTTCAAAGGGACGTAGTTTCTCAAGCTCAAACTGGATATTTTTTAATAAAAATCCAATGCGTTTTCTTTGTTTTGCATTGATTTGATTTAAAAGTATATCAGGCGAAACTTCCAAATTCTTCAAGAAAAATGGAATGATAGCTGATGGCAAATATTCTTTCAACAAGCTTGATAGTTGTTTTTTTCCATTGGCATCAAAATCCCGAAGCAATCGATTGTCGAGTTTTTTTTCGTCTAAGGCTGCTTTTATATCTATCTGAATATAAACTTTACTTGTTTTTTCCATTTCAGCATTGATATATCGACTTAATTTTAGTATTATGGCACCAGACAAACCATACGGCATAAATTCCAATTCCCCAAATTCATCTGCAATTTTTTTTCCATCAACAAAAAGAGAAGCTCTACAGTTTTTGAGTTTCAGTTCTTGCATTTTTTTATCGGGTTTCTCTTTGGTTTGCATTGGAACTAAGGCTTGTCGCAATGGAACAATAGTATGTCCTAATTTTTCTAGCATATCAAAACATTCTCCTGTTGAGCCAGTTGCTGGATATGACTTCCCTCCTGTTGCCAGAATAACAGCATCTGCCCCATAAAAATTCCCTGCTGCGATAACAGCTTTGATTTTGTTATCTTCCACAACTAATTGTTCAAGTGTTGAATTTAGATTTATTTGAACAGCGTGCTTCTTCAGTATTTTTTCAAACACCCTCAACACATCCATTGATTTATCTGTTACAGGAAAATAACGTCCTCCTCTTTCCAATTTAACTTCCAGTCCATTTTCTTGAAAAAGTCGAATAATATCTTCTGAAAAGAAATGATAAAAAGCCGTTCTTAAGAATTTTCCGTTAGGATAAATATGTTTAATAAAATCAGCAATCTCGTCATTATTGGTAATATTACATCTTCCCTTCCCTGTTAGTAATAATTTCCGTCCTAAAGACGACATTTTCTCCAGCAAGATGACATCAAGGCCATTTTTAGCCAGAGTATAAGCAGCAAGCATACCTGCAGGTCCACCTCCTACAACAATTATTTTTTTTTTCAACAAAATGCTTTCTTTCTAGTTTATTTACAGTCCATAAGTAACGCCCAACATCATATTAAAGCGTTGAGAAGGATAATCATACCATCGATAATAACGGCTAGCTGCAAGGTTATTAATATTTAAAAATCCAGATAATAATTTTGTAATGCGGTATTCCACTCCCAGATTAGCATCAACATAAAAGTCTAGCTTTTCGGTGTCGAAATTTCTGCTTACTTCATTGAAAACAGGAACATAGCGTTCACCAACAACGAAAACATCTGATTTCACTATGATTTTATCAGCAATATGGTAACGAAATGAAATATTTCCATCATAAAGAGGCATGTGCCAAGCTTTTTCATAGGATGTTGGATTGGGTTGATTATAATTTGCTTCCAAAATAATCCCTAATTTTTCTTTTTTATTGAAAGCAATTTGACCGTGAACGTTAAATAATTCCACATCATCATATACCAGCGTAAACATATTTCTGCGCGTAGAAGTTGTATCATGCATAAACAATGGCATATTGTCTATATCCGACAAGGACATTTTAATGTTATAATCGATATAATGACCTATTCCACCTTTAATCCCAGCATATAGATTCATGCTTTTTGTATAAGCTCTGTTTATTCCTGACACAATAAAGGGGTTTTTATCAATTGTCGGAGTGTAAGCATTGTATTCAAGTCCACCATCAGCTCCTGCATACACAACGAGGTATTTTTTAATGATATTTATACCTAATTCAATGTTAGGAGTAAAAAACATTTCAGCAGAAGTATCAGCAGGCACACAGGCATTTGCACCAAGAGAAATGTCAAACTCTCTAAATGTAGTGGAGAGATAAGGACTGAGGATAATTGCTGCGTTATTTGTTTGAGACAAGCTGTCTTTTGTATTATAAAACTTCACATCTCCTTTTATGCCTAATGTTTGTGATTTAGTAAATGAAAAAAGTTTTAAATCTTTATTAATATCTGTTCCGAAGCGAATTTCATTCTCTTGCATACCATAAATATCATTTAAAAACTGATAATTTAATCTAAAAGCATGATTTAATCGTGTTGAATCGGTATAAGTGCTATGGTATTGCCAATCCGTTCCTAAACGCATAAAACGTTGTCGAATATCGCTTTTCTCAATCTCTGTTCCTGCAGGTGGTTTAAAGCCATAAAAATGCACTACATCTCTATCGAAATAAAATTGTGCATTCATTCGATGCGATCGCCATAATTTGCTACCGTAAACTAGGGCTTTATTGTGGCTGAAATTAGCAGGGGCAAATTCTTTGATTTTACTGCTAGAAGAATGATGAAAAATCTCCACACCATAATTTACATCTTTGGAACGTAAATTACTTAAATGAAAATTAAAATAAGGCGTGGTATAATTACCAAATCCAAATTTAATATAGCGTTTGTATAGTTTTGTGAGCGATTCCCCAACCAAATTTGCAGCATTGATAGGTTTAACTTCAAAAACTGTTTCTATTTGCTGAGAATTGATGTAGTATTGTGTCTCCATATTTTTATCCGTACTATCTTCAATTGTCGGATTGAACAGGATTTTATTAGCATCCGAAACAGTGGGATTATACGAGCCTAATACGATAACTTTCTCATCATATTCTTTTTCGTCTTCTTGAGCAAATGCATTATTCACAAAGAATAACAGCGATAAAACTAAGCTAACAAAAAGCTGAATTTTTCTTTTAGCAGTATGTATATTCATAATCAGTTTTATATTGTTCATTGTAATGTATTTTTAGATTTGTTAAGGTATTATTCGAAGAGTTTTTCATTTTCTTCTTCGCCCATATTAATATCTATTTCTTGATTGTCCTCATTCTCTTCTTCTTCTCCTGCTTCCATACGTTCGATTTCTTTCATCATTTCTTTTGCTTCATTCACAATATCTTCTCCTTCATAGTTATTAATCACTCCTTCCAGCGTGTGTTTTGCTTGGAAAAGATTTGATGTTTGCACATAATTGTCGGCGAGGACTAAAAAGCTTTTTGCAATCCAATATTCTTGTGATGGCATTTCATTAATTAAGTCAAAAATCAGTTGTTCGGATTGCACAAAAGATTTTTCTTGATTTGCCATTAATGCTAGATGATAGATAGCTTCAGCAGCGTAATCTTTATTAGGCATTTTCTTTATCTCTTGGAATAAATTGCTTGCTTTAGCCGTTTCATTTTGTTTGTAATAACATCTTGCTTTTAAGATTTTGATTTCAGGCAGGATTTCTTCTGAGGTTTCCAAATCGAGAAGCATTCTATCTGTAATGACTTGCAGTTTATCACATTCTTCCAGTTTTGCAAAACAACGCATCTGCCCTATTAAAGAAAAGCGTCTATTCTCTTTAAACTCAGCAACCTCAGCAAGTTTAATAAATAAATCCAA
>CAZJZP010000044.1:0-12508 GCA_964550505.1 uncultured Prolixibacteraceae bacterium
ATTTTAGTCCTGATGCCGGCCTTAGTCCCAACGAATTATATCAAGAACCCAAAACAATGACGTTTCCTTCAAAAATGAACGATGACAATGACGATGATGAGGAAGATACTTTTATAGATAATAATCCTAATGACGTGCCGTTTTAGAATAAAACATTTTTCTTTTATGCGATTTTTTCTTTCACTTTGCTTTTTATTAGTCCTTGAGCAGCTAAATGCAGCTTATTTGCTTATTCCAATGGATAATAGTCAAAAAAATCACTTAAAATCTTATGGACTTACTTATTGGGTTTTAGAAAACGGCGTAGAAGTCGATTGGTTACTTAATTACAGAGGTGGATCTTTTATGTTTAAACACCACAAAAGCCTGGAACAAGAATGTGTGTTAAGAAATATCTCCTACGAAGTTATTGCAGATGGTCAATCTACCCTGATATTGGAAGAAGTTAGTAGTCTGGATAATAACATGGACATTGCAAAACTTACCAAAGCTCCGAAAATTGCAGTTTACGCCCCTCCCACTACTCAACCTTGGGACGATGCTGTTACCCTTGCGCTTACGTATGCTGAAATTCCCTACGACTTAATTTATGACGAAGAAGTACTTTCAGATATTCTTCCCACCTACGATTGGCTGCATCTTCATCATGAAGATTTTACCGGACAATACGGGAAATTCTGGGCAAATTATAGAAATACGGCATGGTATCAAGAAGAAGTCAGAAGCCAAGAAGAAACTGCCAGAAAATACGGTTACGAAAAAGTATCGCAATTAAAACTGGCTGTGGCAAAAAAAATGCGCGATTTTATCGCTGGTGGCGGCTATCTCTTTGCCATGTGCTCTGCTCCCGATAGCTTTGATGTCGCCCTCGCAGCTGACGGGGTGGACATTTGCGAAACTCCTTTCGACGGTGACGGAATGGACCCTGCTGCTAACAAAAAACTCAATTATGATAATTGTCTTGCTTTTACTGATTTTTCCGTTGTGAAAAATCCCTACGAATACGAAATCTCAAATATCGATGCCACTAACGGAAGAAATGTAATAGAAAAAGACGATTTTTTTGTGCTTTTTGAGTTTTCCGCAAAATGGGATCCAATTCCTACCATGCTTTGCCAAAATCATGAAAAAATTATTCGCGGTTTTATGGGACAAAGCACTGCTTTTAGAAAAGAATTTATTAAATCATCGGTTTTAATTATGGGAGAAAATAAAGCCTTAAACGAAGCACGATATATTCATGGTGAATATGGTAAAGGATTTTTTACTTTTTTCGGAGGTCACGACCCTGAAGATTACAGACATTACGTGTACGATCCAAAAACCGATTTGAATTTACACCCAAATTCTCCCGGCTATCGTTTAATTCTTAATAATGTCCTATTCCCTGCAGCAAAAAAGAAAAAGCAGAAAACATAAAAAAAGCCCTGATAGATTATCAGAGCTTTTCATATTATTGAGCAATAAATTTGCTTACTTCACTTCTTCAAAATCAACATCTGTTACATCATCATCTGATGCGTTTCCTTTATCGGATTGATTTTCCTGATTTGGATCAGCTGTTGTGTCTGCTTCGCCTTGCTGTTCTTGTGTTGCTTTATATATTTCTTCACTAGCAGCATTCCAAGCTTGATTGAGTTTTTCCAATGAAGCATCAATAGCAGCAATATCCTTTTTACTGTGTACTTCTTTAAGCTCAGCCAAAGCATCTTCAATTGCTTTTTTCTTGTCTTCAGGAATCTTATCACCATAATCCTTCATATTCTTCTCTGTTTGGAAGATCATGCTATCAGCAGAATTTAGCTTGTCGATTTCTTCTTTCATTTTTAAATCGGCATCGGCATTTGCTTCTGCTTCTTTTTTCATCTTTTCAATTTCTTCCTCACTTAATCCTGAAGAAGCTTCAATGCGGATATTTTGAGATTTTCCTGTATTCTTATCTTTCGCTGATACGTTCAAAATACCGTTAGCATCAATGTCAAAAGTAACTTCAATTTGAGGAACACCTCTTGGTGCTGGTGGAATTCCATCTAAATGGAATTGACCGATACTCTTATTTTGATTTGCCATTGGTCGCTCTCCTTGAAGAACATGTATTTGAACCGTTGTTTGATTATCAGCAGCAGTACTAAATGTTTCTGATTTTTTTGTTGGAATAGTAGTATTTGCTTCAATCAATTTTGTCATCACACCGCCTAAGGTTTCAATACCTAAAGAAAGTGGAGTAACATCCAATAACAAGACATCTTTTACCTCTCCGGTAAGAACACCTCCTTGAATAGCAGCTCCAATAGCAACAACTTCATCAGGATTTACTCCTTTAGAAGGTACTTTTCCAAAGAATTCCTCCACTTTCTTTTGAATAGCAGGAATTCTTGTAGAACCACCAACTAAAATTACCTCATCAATATCGGCAGTGGTAATTTTTGCATCTTTGATTGCTTGTTTACAAGGTTCAATGGTCGCTTGTATAAGTTTATCTGTTAGTTGTTCAAACAAAGAACGACTTAGTGTTTTCACTAAGTGTTTTGGCACTCCATCAACTGGCATAATATAAGGCAGGTTGATTTCAGTAGAAGTAGAACTGGAAAGCTCTATTTTAGCTTTTTCAGCAGCTTCTTTCAATCGCTGCAACGCCATAGGATCTTTGCGCAAATCAATATTATTATCTTTTTTAAATTCGTCTGCTAACCAGTCAATTAAGATTTGATCAAAATCGTCTCCACCTAATTTGGTATCTCCGTTTGTTGATTTCACTTCAAAAACGCCGTCACCCAATTCAAGAATGGAAATATCAAAAGTACCACCACCTAAATCAAAAACCGCTACACGAATGTCTTTATTCTTTTTATCTAAACCATAAGCCAAGGAAGCAGCCGTTGGTTCGTTAATAATACGTTTTACGGTTAATCCAGCAATTTCTCCGGCTTCTTTAGTTGCCTGACGTTGGGAATCACTAAAATATGCTGGAACTGTAATTACAGCTTCTGTTACTTCTTGTCCAAGATAATCTTCTGCTGTTTTTTTCATCTTTTGTAAGATCATCGCAGAAATTTCTTGTGGAGTATATTGCCTGTCATCAATTTTAACTCGTGGTGTATCATTATCTCCTTTTACGATTTTGTAGGAAACTCGATTTATATCACCTTGCACTCTATTATATGTTTCCCCCATAAAACGTTTTATTGAAAAAATCGTTTTTTCAGGATTTGTAATTGCCTGTCTTTTAGCTGGGTCACCCAATTTTCTTTCTCCATTTTCAGTAAAAGCTACAATGGAAGGCGTAGTTCTTTTTCCTTCACTATTAGGTATGACAACAGCTTCGTTGCCTTCCATAACAGCAACACATGAATTTGTAGTTCCTAAATCTATTCCAATAATTTTTCCCATAATAATATATTCCTTTCGTTAATGTTCGTTTTTTTTTACAATTGTCCTTTGTCAATCTTTATGCCACAAAAAAAAACATGACATATTTGTCATGTTTTCGCTATTTTTAAAAATATTTTTTATAATGCTGACAAAAAGACAGCCTTAATTGTATTCAAAATTCAAGTCCGCCGTTTTGGTTCCATTCACTAATTTAAAACGCGTATCTTGTGAAAGAGAAAAATTATAAGCTGATTTTCCTCTGGAAGAAACAATACCAACACCACCATTGCTAACATTTGTATATTGCGGTCTTTCCTGTACAATACTATTTGAAGGAGCATTCATCTCCATATATATACTAAGGTCATCTGCACCATAATAAACGGAATATTCAACTCCATTATCCACTCGTTTTACGTTGTTCTTAACAGGAATATTATCTACTAATAAATCAAAAAAGCTTTCACCGTATAAACTGGTGTACATTTCATCTCCTCCATCTAAATTCGGTGATTTTTGAGTTCCAAACTTCCAATCAATGGAATAATTAGTTGTATCAAATGTAGTTAAATCAATTTCCTTATAAAAAAAACGAATTTGGAATTGATAAACCCTTGCATTTTTTGATGTTAACCATTGTATTTCTGTTGGATTATCTGAAGTATAATCCACCGTGCTTGCACCAGGATTTGGTTTTTTTAAGTAAACGGGATAAACCATTGGAGTTTCTGCTGTAATTTCTTTTCCTGTCTGCATATTCGTAACCACTAATACATAAGTGTAAGAATTTGTTAGATTAGCATTTGCTTTGAAAATAACTTGCTCGGGATAATAAAAAATTCCAACTTCCTTGTTATATATTGTAGTTGTATCAAAATATATTTCACGGAGCATACTTCCATTATTATATTCTTGTAATTTAACCTCCAATTGACCTAATTCATAATTACAAGAATCGGGATTTTGTGCCATTATCAGGGCATTTCCTTCACCTAGAAAGGCTTTATTCACTTTCACATAATGTTCCGTTTCGTCTGGGTCAAATAAAGCATAAACTACTGTTACATCCTCGTAATCAGCTATTACATCAAAATCTGTTTCGCAAGAGCTTAACACAAAAGCGAAAATGATAATGATAAAAATATAAATATAGTTGATTAAATATTTCATTAGATTTCGGTTCTTTTTTTGCAAAAATAATCTTTTTTTGTATATTTTCTAAATTATCAGCAACAAAAATAAACTATATTTTTTTGTATCTTAGCAAACAATAAGATACATTTGCTTAAAATTCTAACGTATGAATAAGAAAAAAATTATATCTAAGGTTACCACGCACGTTTTACAAGAGATGAAACATCGAGGCGAAAAGATTGCAATGTTAACCGCTTATGATTTCTCTATGGCAAGAATACTCGACAATACAGGCATTGATGTACTATTAGTTGGAGATTCTGCTTCAAACGTTATGGCAGGAAACAGTACAACACTTCCTATTACCTTAAATGAAATGATATACCATGCAAAATCAGTAATGAATGCAGTTTCTCGTGCTTTTGTTGTTGTTGATTTGCCTTTTGGAACTTATCAAGGGAATTCGATTGAAGCACTTCAATCGGCTATTCGGATAATGAAAGAATCCGGAGCCGACGCTGTTAAAATGGAAGGTGGAAAAGAAATTATTGAATCCGTTGAACGAATTATATCAGCTGGAATTCCCGTTATGGGACATCTAGGATTAACGCCTCAATCTATCCATAAATTTGGCACTTACACCGTTAGAGCAACACAAGAAAAGGAAGCTGATAAACTTAAAAAAGATGCCATTCTCTTACAAGAAGCCGGCTGCTTTGCCATTGTTTTGGAGAAAATCCCTGCTACACTCGGAAAAGATGTCTCAGAAAGCATAAAAATCCCAACTATTGGTATTGGAGCAGGTGTACATACCGATGGACAAGTATTAGTATTACACGATATGCTCGGAATTATTCAGGATTTTTCACCGCGTTTCCTTCGTCGTTACCATAATCTGAATGCTGAAATTAAAGGCTCCGTTGAAGCATATATTCACGATGTTAAAACCAAAGATTTCCCTAATGAACGTGAGCAATACTAAACAAGCTGGAATTACAGCAAAACAAATTCTTTTCGAAGACAATCACCTTATTATTATCAATAAAAAAGCTGGGCAAATTGTTCAAGGAGATAAAACAGGAGATACTCCGCTTTCGGAATTAGTAAAAGATTTTCTCAAAAAAAAATACAATAAACCCGGAAACGTTTTTTGTGGAGTAATTCATCGCCTCGATCGTCCCGCAAGCGGAATAGTGGTTTTTGCAAAAACATCAAAAGCCCTTAGCAGAATGAATACTTTGATAAAAGACCGAGAAATTCGTAAAATCTATTGGGCTGTGATCGAAAAAAGACCGGAAAAAATGGAAGATCGGCTGGAAGATTATGTCCAAAAAAACGAAGCCAAAAACAAATCCTTTGTCGTTGCAAAAAATAAAAATAAAGCATTATTGGCACAATTGGATTATAAAATGCTTTCTTCTTCTGATAATTACAGTTTACTGGAAATACATCTGATTACCGGCAGGCATCATCAAATTAGAGTACAACTATCACACATCAAATGTCCTATTAAAGGAGATGTAAAATATGGAAGCAAAAGAGCCAATAAAGACGCTTCTATTCATTTGCATGCACGAAAAATTCAATTTACCCACCCTGTCAGTAAAGAAGAAATCTCCATTACGGCTAATCCGCCCGATGAGAATCTGTGGAATTTCTTCGCAGCAAATAACTAAACAAAAATGTATTTTTTCTCTTTACAATTAATCCCACACATCAAATTTGCTGTTAGACAAGAATGCACAGGCAAAATTGCCAATATTTCTCCTTGTTCAATCTCTTTGCCTGGATTCAAAGCAATAATTCCATGCTCTTGTGAAATACTTTTCACATAGCCTATTTCATTTGTTGTGTCCCACTGCTTATTCTTGTTTAGTTTATACAGTTTCCCGAATATCTTTTTCTCCTCGTGCATAATAAATTCTTTCGACAAATGCACTGCTCCTCCGTAAACCAAAGCTTCTCTCCTTTCATTATAAACAGAAACTACAGGAATTGCCACTGCAGAAGCAATGTTCTCCAAACTACAAACACCCAGCGCTTCTTGCATTAAATCGTAATACATAAAATTCCCAGGGCGAATTTCATCAATACCTTCAAAATTATCAGACAAAGTAGCGGAAGGCGTATCTCCTATGGATATTTTAGGAGAATAATCTGAAAAAGTTTTCTTTAATGCAGAAAAGATTTCTATTTCCTGTTTATGCAATTGAAGGATTTCGGTTGCATCTTTTGCTGCATAAGTATGTCCGGCATGTGTCAAAAATCCGGAAAACTTAATATTGGTATTGGGTTTTATTATTTCCAAAATATTAGAAATAATAGCTGTTTCTTTAAAATAAATTCCACTACGATTAGCAGTTGTAGTAATTTCTATCCATAAATCAAGCTTTTCAGTAACTTTAGTGGCTAATATTTCTGCCGTTTGCACTTGATCAATAATAAGGGAAAGCTTAATCTTTTTGGATAATGCAAGTATTTCTTCTATTTCAAGAATATTAAGTGGAAAAGCAATGCAAATATCCAAATATCCTGCATTTGCAAAATACTGTGCCATAGAGGCTGAAGAAACGGTAATTTTACTAATACCAATATTTTTAGCCATCTCAGCAACTTCAATTAATTGTGCGGTTTTCATATGCGGACGTAAATCAAGCCGATATTTATCTGCTTTTTGCTTCATTGATAGAAGATTACGCTCCAAAATGGATTTATTAATGAGTAAAGTCGGTGAATCTATCTGCATTTTGTCTATTTTTGTAATGATAAAAATACAAAAAAATGCTTAATGCAGCGCAGAATAAAAATATTGGCGGTTTCTTATGCTAATACTTTGCCTTTTATTTATGGAATAGAAGCAAGTAAAGACTTAAAAAACTACGAAATCATCAAGGCAAACCCAGCAAAATCTGTGGATTTTGCATTAGAAAATGCTGTTGACATTGCCCTAATTCCTACGGCAGCTCTTCCGCTTTTTCCACAAGCAGAAATTATCAGTGATTATTGTATCGGTGCCACAAATAAAGTGGATAGCGTTATGCTTTTTTCTAATCAAAAGATTGAAGATATTCGAACCATACTATTGGATGAAGATTCCAAGACATCTGTACAATTATTGAAAATCTTGGTGAATAAATATTGGAAAATTGAAAATATCAATTTCAAATCCTACAAAGCAAACGCAATTCCTCCCCTAGACAAGGAAACAGCGATACTAATGATTGGCGATAAAGTTTTCGAGCAACAGGATTCCTATTTGTATCATTACGATTTAGCAGAGATATGGAATAAATATAGTGGCTTGCATTTTATTTTTGCTCTTTGGGTGACATTAAACCCACAGATTTCAGCTGAATTTTTGTCAAACTTTAATAAGGCTTTAGCATTCGGAATAAATCAGTTGGATAAAGTAATTGAAAAGCATCAAAAAGCATATCCGACTATCGATTTACAAAAATACTACACTTCTTCCATCAGTTATAACATAACAAAACAAAAGCAAGAAGGCATGCAAAACTTCCTAAAGCTTCTCCGTTGATCGCTTTTTTCGCGCATATTGAGAAAGGAAAACCCCGCTTATTATCACCAAAATAGCTATGACTTTTTTCAATGAAAAGAATTCCACTCCCAGAACAAAGGCAAAAAAGGCAGTAAAAACAGGAATAAGATTGGCAAAAACACTTGCTTTAGAAGCTCCTAATTTCCGAACTGCATTTGCAAACAAAATATAAGCCAAGGAAGTAGAAAAAACAGCCAATCCTATGATATACAAGAGCAAGTTTGTATTAAACTCAAGCACTAAAAATTCATTTTCAAAAAAGGAAAAATATAAAGGAATAAAGAAGAAAAGTCCGAAAAGACTTTGATAAAAAACAATAGTATAAGAATTGTAAACATCTGCCATCTTCTTCAAAATTACGGTATATCCTAATGCGCTGATAATAGCCAACATCAAGAATAACAAACCCTTAGCAGATAATTGTAGCTCAAAATTCTTATTAAAAATTAGGATAATAACTCCAATAAAGGAAAGTAGAATCCCAAAAAAATTCTGCAAACTCAATTTTTCTTTAATCATCAGTATTCCTACCATTGGCATAAAAATTGGGATAGTAGCAATCATCACAGCCGTTGTTGTGGGAGAAGTATATTTCACGCCATAACTTTCTCCGATATAATACAAAAAAGGCTCAAAAAAAGCCATTAAGACAAGATATTTCCAATCTTTTAGACGTATTTTTTGTAGTTTTTTTAGAACAGCAGAAAGGATTCCTAAAAAGCAAACCGCAAGAAGCATTCTTGCCAGCAAAACTGCCATGGGAGAAAGATATGCATAGGTTTCATTCAGCCATAGATATGAAAATGCCCAGAAAAACATAGCAATAAACACAAAGATATATGCTTGGTTTTCCGAAATTCGAGCGCGCAATGCGTTTTTCATTATCTGCGGTTTTAAATCCTGGCAAAACTAAAAAAAGCCTGAAAAATTCAGGCTTTTTTTTATAGAATAATTCTTATGCTGATTCTTTATCGTTGTATAATCAATTGTTCTTGCATAAGAACATTGGATTTATCATCTCTTACAAGTACTTGATAAGTACCTGCAGCAAACTTGCTGATATCAATTTTACTTTGGATACTATTATCTGCATCATAAGTCTCTTGATAAACAACTTCACCAATAGTATTCACAATATATACAGTAATGGATTCTGCCATTACATTAAATGAGAGATTTAAAACATCATTTGCAGGATTTGGATAAATACGATTTTCTGCTTCAGGAGTATTTCCTATACTAATAGTTTTTGAATACGAATACTCTCCATTATAATCTACTTGCTTAAGCCTATAATAAGACACTTCTGTTTTTACTTCATCATCAACAAATTCGTATTCCTGAATAATATTTGAAAAACCAGCGCCGTCATGTTCTCCGATTTTCACAAATTCGTCGGCATATTGGTCTTTTCTTTCAATTTCGAAATACTCATTATTAAGTTCTGAGGCTGTTTTCCAGTGTAACTTATTGGATGAGATATCCAAATTTTCTCCGTTAAAACTCATTAATTCAATAGGTAACACTATACAACCGGGGCAATTACAAGTGAACTGCCATCCCTCGCTATTAGCTGTCCATTGTGCAGGATAATTATATGGTGCAACTGCGATTGTACCATTGTAATTATGCAGCCCTAGAATTGCTCTACCATCATTCCACGCATTACACATATCTTTTCTTAACATGTGTATTTCGATATTATTTGTTGTTTCGCGTAGAACTAACTGCCCTGTAAATTCACTACTTGAACAGGAGGAACTAAAATAAGCAAGTTGATTAACAGACAAAACAAAATATCTGTTGGGTGCTGTGCCATATAATCTATAACGTAAATTACCACTAATAGATGGATCTAAATCTTGCCATGGAAACATAATCGCATTTCTTGGAGCGTTGCTTGTATTAGGAACAGCTGCTGTTATACTCCAACCGGTATAAGAGTTTGGAGCGGCATTTGCTGAGGGGAGGTTTGTTGCACAACCAACAGGGTCAAAAATGACATATCCATTTGAAGAAACTAAGAGTTGAGTATATTGAATGCCATCATAACAAAATGGAAAGCCAATAGGAATATAATCACTAAATCTATCATCTATAGGAAGAGAAATAGCTGTTCCTGCAACACTATAACCGACATAAGGGATAGAACTAACAGTATAATTCAAATTACAAGTAGGAGCAAAAGCCTCCGCTACTTGTATGTTAAAATTCGTACAAGTAGGTCCTGGATCTGTATCCACCATAATATAATAAGTGGTTCCTGCATCTACACTAACATCACATAAAAAGGGATTTCCTGACCAATTGGTATTTTGAGCAATACAATTTACTCCACCTGCATCAGGACATTTATCCGTAACAAAAACACCAGTATAATCACTTGTTCCTGAAATAGTAATATTAATTAATTGATTAACAGAAGGGGTATAAGTAAACATATAATCTTCCCCATCCATATAACTATTGACACAGCCATCTGAAGCATCATAATCATTCTGTTTGCAGCAAGTGGTTAAACCATTTCCAGTATAAGGTAAGGATGCAATATTAGTAGGAGATGAGCAATTACTAGGCGGTCCGGGAGGATCAGGTTCGTAAACACAAATATCAAATAATCCAGTGCTTCCGCCTCCATATTCCCATACACGAATCCAAACAGTATCTCCCGGTGTTAGCGTAGCTTCTTGACCGCAGTCTCCTGGTACAGTACATAACATTCCTGTACGGCAAATCATAGGCATAGATCCATTTTGTGATTGATAATCATCACATTCCAATTCTGTTAAATTATTACAATCAGGACCGGTGTACCATGCCATATCAAAATCCGTTGGTCCACTCGCAACATCCATATCAGCAATCAATCGTCCAGAAGCAGGAACAACTACTTTAAACCAAACATCTTGTCCTCCATACCAAGAACAACCGGGGTCGGGGACTGAACTATTTGTTGCATCATAATTATGCCGTGTGGTATAATTACAAATACCTGAACTGACCGATAATAATTCTGCATCACATGGATTATCATTAGCTGGAGGGACAATAATTGTTCTACTTCCACTTACACAGTTTGAAGGTGGAGCCTTACTACTCCCATCAACTAATGCTGAAATATAACAAGCATCAATTAAATCGTTTCCTAAAGCTCCTGGCTTAATATCATAAGTTAACCAAAAATAATTAGTTCCTGCTTGTAACGTTTGATTTCCTGCAATAGCAAAAAATCCATTAGGTGATGCAACAGTAGATCCAAATTGAGTGGTAGTTGCAAAAACACTACTGTTTCCAGTGTACCACATTTTAGCATTTTGAATATCTGTGGTTGGGTTAGTGGTGCCATCAGTTCTTAAATTGAAATTCGTAACATCCAAAGGATTAAGTGTACCATCCATCACAATTTGTATGCAAGCTATCTCCTGTTCAATATCGTTAGGAACTACAGTTGCTGTATTTAATTGTGTAACGATTGTTGAAACATAAGACATATTCGAAACACAACTTATGTTTGCTTCCCAACCCGGATCTCCATCGCCATTATTGTCAGTTGTCCATACAAATGTCAAACTAGTACCTGAAGATAATATTGTTCCTGGGCTGGTTGAATTAGCATAGGTTCCAATTAAAGGTGATGCTGTTGTAGGTCCATCATATATTTTCAAATTATCATTATTCTCCCTAGTATCAAATGTTGTAAAGACAAATTGTAATTGCGCTGTACTTCCAGAATTAAAAGTCATCGTCATACTTCCATTGAAGTCATTATATCCTCCTGTGCCTTCAGGATCCATAAATACTCCGCTACAAGTTGTTACAGAACCATTAGCCATTAAAACAGCCGGAGTCAAATCCGTTGCATCTAAGCAAAAATCAGTACTATAGGGAGAACCCCAGTTTGCAATTACAATATAATATGTATGCCCTGCTGTTAAAGCCGGAGTAGTTATTGAATAATTGGCAGTTGAACTACTATTACTGTGGCTGGCAATACAGGTAGGTGAGCCTGAAGGGCAATCATCCAATACATATATTCCAGAATACGTTTCAGTCAACCCACTAACATCCAATTGCAACTCATAGCCAGTACCAACCCAAGAGAACCAATATTCTCCATCGTTATAATAATCATAACAAGGGTTATTGGGAGCAGAATTATCATCTGGAAAATCTCCTACATAGCTATTATTGCCACATTGCTGTGTGCCAGGCGTTAATGGAAGAGCTGAAGCACAGTTAGACTGTGCAAAAAGATTTGTAAAACTAAAGCTTAAAAATCCTAATACAACTATTGTAAATATCGTTTTCTTCATTATTTCTCTAATTTTTGTTTTAACCTAATTTCATGACTATAACGACCGGCGTCGTCTATTATACCGTTTTTCTGGTAACATTTACCACCAAAATAGCGTTCTAATTCTTCAAAAAGAATAGCAAAATCCT
>CAZJZP010000045.1:0-4353 GCA_964550505.1 uncultured Prolixibacteraceae bacterium
CACCTTGAGCGAGAACCTCTGCGACATGTTCTGGGGCGACCTGAACCCGTCCCGGTATTATTGAAAAAATGTTGTAATTTTTTTTTATTCAATTTGAAAGGTATTTATCATTTGTCTGAACTCCTTATCTAGCTTTGAATATTCTGATTCTTTGGCTATGCAAATAATGTAATACATTATGTCATTTTCCACAAGCATATAAACAAGGTTTTGGAACTTCACATTATTTGTCATATTTGAAAACGCTATCCATTTAGCTTGTTTTTCATTAATTATTGATTCTGACATTTGAATGAACTTATAGTTTTCAAACGACTTGGGAAAATCTCTTAAAACAAATGATTCCCAAAGTTCTTCTAAACTCATTCCATTTGCGGGGTAAATACAAACATTAATGTTTTCTTGATAATTGTCGAATATATTAGATAACGGTTGAGCAAAACAAAGAGTATCCTCTTTTGAGTAGTTTTCCCAATTAGCGATGGGAATAAAAGAAAAAGTTTTATTTGAATTATAAAACCTCTCTTGTCCAAATACATTACTGAAAGAGATAGTTATAATGAATAGAAGTAGTATTCTCATTGAATAAAATTGTTTTTCTTATTTAAGAATAAAAAGGTTAAACTTAAGCATTTGTTAAGTTGAAACAGTTGATTGAACAGTCCCCCATTTTCGTTTGAATGATAAATACAGCCTACGGATTTATCCCATGCTTCTTTTGGGAAGTTTGCAAATTTGGCAAGATTGGGTTTAAACGCTAAAAGTTCCAAATACTCTTTTCTTGCTTCGTCAAAAGCAAACAAATATCCTTTGAGTTTATCAACTACTTTTATTTTATAATCTTTAAGTTCCATTAGCTTTTAAGTTTCCTTATAAACAGGTCTGTTTTCCATATCATAAACCATTGTAGAAATATCAATGCGAAACCATTCCTTGAACATTTTGTAGTTACGTTTTTGTGGCCATTCTTTTTTATTCATATGCCAATCTTCTAATTCCATTGTAAAAAACTTGTCATATTTCTTTTTTAACCATTTTTCTACATCATCAATATTATCATCAACAAGATAAACATTTGCTTCATCAACTTCTTTAACAGGGTCTTCGTGATATATTGCATTTATCCAATCAAAAAGTGGTTGGAGCGGTTTTATTATAATAGCATAGCGATTTATGTAGGCTTCTTCAAAGTCAGCTTCTTCTGGTAAAAACTCAGGCGATTCATCCATGAGTTTGGCTATAAATGCCTCCTCTTCCTGCGTAATTACCGTAAGAACAAATTCGTCATTTTTTTCTTCTAATTTAAAATCATCAATAAACCTATTATGACTTGCAAATTTTCTATTTTTCAAGTCTATCATCTTTTTTAATATGGTTTTTTTAGGCTGAGGAAAAGGATTATTTGATAGTATTTTCTTAAATTCTCCCTTAGGTATAACTTGGCTCATGCAAGCTAAATTCCACGCATTGCAAGCAAAACTAATAATCTCATCAATATCCATATCTTTCGGAAAATCATTCTCAAAAGGCTCGATTAAGTTACTGAGCATATCTGAATATTTTTTTCCTTCGTTTTGGATAAGATTCTTACCCTGATACATATTTATTATTTTATTTTCCATTTTTAAAAACAGTTTTATGATTTTAGTTTATAAAATTCAAACAGTGGTTATACACAAATGATTTTCCTTTGAAATTGAGTGTTGGCATAATTATATGATTTCTTTAAATTCCTTATTCAAAATTGTATTAATAATAATTTTTAATTCAGGAAGATCTTTTTTAATAATTTCCCAAACGGCTGCTAATTCAATGTTGAAATATTCATGGGATATTAAATTTCTAAATGCCCGTATCTTATACCAAGGATATTGATATTTATCCAAAAGAGTCTGTTCAATGAATATTACCGCCTCTCCTATCACACTGAATTGAAACAAGATAGCACTTGAAAGAAGATTGTCATTCAAAAAGTCAATCTTCTTTTTCTTCACCGTAAAGGCTTCAATCTCTTTTATAGCCTTATTGATATGAATTAGCCTCTCGTAACTGTCTCTTTTATTATCTCTCATAGATAAGTTTTAAATCTTGTTCAATATTCTTCAGAATATGCGTTTTAAAAGCACCGATAAAACCAATATCTACTTTTCTTTTGATTTCTTTCTCAAGTTGATACTGGATTTCAGCAAGGTCAAAATAACTAAAACCCTTATCTGTACTTATGGCAATATCTATATCACTTTTGGGATTGTCATCTTCGCGCGCAAATGAACCGAACAGCCATGCTTTGCTTACCTTTGAAAATTGTTTTAATGTATTTGTTATTATTGATAAAAGCTTATTCCTGTCAAGAGTCTGATACACTTGATATTCCATCTTTTCTTCGGCAACTTTCAATGCGTCTTTGGCATATTCTTCATTGCCTATCTCGTGTATTATCTGGTCGCTAAAAAATGTAACCAACATTTCTTTTTCGTTATAATTAAAAAATCTTGCTAACTTAATTACCTGCTCTTTTGTTAATCTTCGCTGTCCGCGTTCGATTTTACTTAAAACAGCTTGATCAATATCTAGAAAAGCTGCAAGTTTTCGTAAAGGATAGCCTTCTTTTTCTCTTAACGACCGTATGAGTTCACCAATGCTTTGCATTTTGAAATTTTTGTTTTGACAAATTTAGTCAAATTTTTCTTTTTAAAAAATTGTTTCTTATTAAATTTTCCTCTTCTTATTAACAGTTTAGAAAAGATGAAAACATTAGCACAAAAAAAATAACGAAACATTCACATAAAAAGCTTGGATAATGAACATATGTTCATTATCTTTGCAGCAATTATGTCACCAAGAAGAAAAAGATATCGCCGAATTAGTGGTCCTCCAGCCTTGAGAGGCTACAAGCCAATAGGAATTCCACGTGTGCAATTGGAAGAAATTATTTTACTCTTTGAAGAATATGAAGCGTTAAAATTGGCAGATTATGAAGGACTCACTCAAGAAGAAGCAGCAAAACGCATGGACATTTCCCGTCCTACTTTCACACGTATTTATGAAAGTTGCAGGAAAAAATTAGCACAAGCCTTTGTAGAAGCAAAAGCTATAATTATTGAAGGAGGAAATGTAAGTTTCGATAAAAACTGGTATCGCTGCAGACATTGTTATACCATTTTTGAAAAAGATGATGCAGAAAAATGTGATAGCTGTAGTACTACAGATATTACAAATATTAATACATCACTCAATAAAAAATAAATGTTTAACTTAAAATCTATACATTATGCCTAATAGAGATAAATCAGGACCGGAAGGTCAAGGAGCGGCTACCGGTCGTGGAATGGGCGGATGTGGAACATCCAGCTCAACCGAAACACAAGAACAAAACAATCAAGGCTTAGGTCTTGGATTGGGAAGAAGAGGCGCAGGCAGAGGTCTCGGACGCGGACTCGGAAGAGGAAACAGAGGAAGAAGATAAATTCTTCCTCATTATATAAATTAAATTTAATAACAGATATATGAAAAAAATTGCATTACCTGTAGTAGGAGAAAATTTCTCTACACATTTTGGACATGCTAGTCATTTTGCTATTTACAGCATTGAAGGGAAAGAAATTATTAAGGAAGAAAAGCATAGCGTACCTGTGCACGAGCCTGGCGCTTTCCCAAAATGGCTCAGTGAATTTGGTGTTGATGCTGTCTTGGTTGGTGGTATTGGTCATAAAGCCATTGCTATTTTTCAGCAAAACAATATCGAAGTAATTTGTGGAATTGAAAAAAGCAATATACCAGAAATTCTTACCGATTATATGGACGGCAAATTGGAAAGCAAAGAAAACGCATGTAGTCATTAAAAAATAATTGTATGCCCGAAATGGACGAATGCAAAGATTGCTTATTGGGTTCTTTAGAAAAATTGAAGAAACAATACGCACTCAGCAAGGAGCAGGGAATCTGGTTAGAAAAGGAGCTTGACAGCTATGTTAGCAGCATTGATGAAACAACAAAAATGCCTTCCATAGCTGCTGAGCTTCATGCTATTTTACGAAAAATAAGTGGAATAATGGATCCCTACAAAAAAGAGAAAGATATTAGCAATGCTTTGGCGTTGAGAATGTATGACAATCTTTATGCTCATTGCATTTCTTCAAAAGATCCGTGGTTGGAAGCATTGAAATTATCCATCGCTGGAAATGTGATGGATTATATTTCCGTCCCCGATTTATACGGCAAAGAAGAAGAATATTTCAATGCCAGTTTGGATAAAATATTTCAGCATGGTATTGTTACTCCTGAGGAAGTGGAAAAACTACGAAATGCAATGGAGAAAGCAAAAAACATTCTTATTCTTGGTGATAATGCTGG
>CAZJZP010000045.1:4453-12452 GCA_964550505.1 uncultured Prolixibacteraceae bacterium
TTTAAAGGTGTTGCCTTGATTGATTTAGATGTGGAAGAACCTAATTCTTCCATTTTTATTTCTCCAGAAGAGGAAAAAAAGGAAAAAATCTATAAGAAAATTCCCGAATGGCAAGAGGAAAACTGTACGTTTTGTAATAAATGTGTTGCCTCTTGTCGGTTTAACGCTTTGGCGATGTTGCCTTCACTGATAATGCGTTTTCCTGAATTATGCCATTCCTGTTTTGTTTGCGAAGCAGTTTGTCCGCACAAAGCTATAAAAATGACGCCGTATGAAATTGGGGAAATCAGCGTTTCTTCAAAAGAAAATTTTCTGTTTATGGAAGGGAAATTAAATATTGGAGAAGTTGCTGCACCAGCCTTAATAAAACAATGCAAAGATTATGTTGAAAAAGAAGTTCCTTCCAATTATTGGAAAATCTATGATTGTCCTCCGGGCACTTCTTGTTCGATGATTGAAGCAGTAAAATCAGCAGATATTGTTTTATTAGTAACAGAATCCACTCCATTTGGTTTACATGATTTGCAGCTCGCAGTTGAAACTTTGCGTTTATTGAAACTTCCTTTTGCTGTAATTATCAACAAATATGATGCGAGCTATCCTGATTTGGATGAATACTTAGAAAAGGAAGATATCGCTGTTTTCGGAAGAATTCCTATTAGACAGGAAATTGCTGTTGCATATTCTGCAGGGAAATTAATTAAGGAAGTTTATCCTGAAATTGAAAATATTTGGGAAAATAGCTATTCACGAATAAAAGAAATGCGTAATGAAAGAGGTCGTAATATTATCAGGTAAAGGCGGATCTGGAAAAACCAGTTTTGCTACATCATTTGCTGCATTAGGAAAAGAAAAAATCCTTCTTGCAGACTTTGATGTGGATGCTGCTGATATGCATATACTTTTAGATGCCAAACATATAAAAGAAGAAAGATTTTATTCTGGATTTGAAGCTGTTATTAATCAGGAAAAATGTGTGCAGTGCGGAAATTGCAAAATCCTATGTCAATTTGATGCTATCGAAGAAAAAGATAATCGTTTTTTTATTAATCCAATTGATTGTGAAGGTTGCGGATATTGTGAAATGGTATGTCCTGAAAAAGCAATTAGTATGGAAGAAGCTGAAGTTGGTAGTTTTTATGTTTCCAATACACGTTTTAATAATGTTCTATTTCATGCTAGATTAGATATTGGAGCGGACAATTCGGGGAAATTAGTTAGTTATGTAAAAGAAGAAGCAAAAAAATACGCTGCAGAACAAGGAATTGACTATTTACTAAGCGACGGACCTCCGGGAGTTGGATGCCCTGCAATAAGTTCTGTTACTGGAGCAAATTATGTGGTAATCATTACAGAAACAAGCCTTTCCGGCTTTTCTGATATGAAACGCTTACACGAATTAGTAAGTAATTTCAAAATTCCGTGTGCTTGTATTATAAATAAAGCGGATTTGAATCTCAAAGTAAAAGAAGAAATGCTGGAATACCTCAAAAAAAATAACATCTCTTTGCTTGGTGAAGTTCCTTACAACAAAAGTTTCCCTGAATCTATCAGGCAATTGAAAACAGTAAACGAATATGACAAAGACATGGCTGTTTTAATAAAAAACATTTGGGAAAAAATTATCAAAACTCATTTATAAATATTAATTTTAAACTTTTAAAAAATGAAAATACTATTTACATCAAAATCGCAGGGAATGAACGCCTTATTGGATCCTCATTTTGGAAGAGCAAAGGGCTTTATCTTGTATGATACGGAAAAGAAATCAGACAAATGGATTGACAATACTGAAAATCTTAATGCAGCGCATGGAGCAGGAACTCAGGCTGCACAAAAAGTAATTGAACAAAATCCAGATGCGATTGTTACTGGATCTGTTGGTCCAAAAGCTTCTGCTGTCCTAGCTCAAACAAATATCAAAATTTACCTTGCAGCAGAAAAAACATTATCAGAAATTCTACAAGAGTTTACCGAAGGTAAGCTAGAATTATTATAAACAATTAAAACTATTTTAAACTATTTAAACAATTTATTATGGCAAAAACAACAATAAGTGTTAGTGGAGAGATGTACGAAAAGTTTTGTACTAAAATTAATTGCTCTCATGAATTTTTTATCGACCAACCAATTGCAGCAGGTGGAGAAGACAAAGGACCAAATCCTTTGGAAGTATTTTTAAGTACACTTCCTGCATGTATTTGTGCTATCGGTAGAATTATTTCTAATCAAAAGAAACTAAATGTTCGCAGTATAAAAGCAAAAGTAGAAGGCGATATTGATAAGAACTATCTTCTTGGCGCAACAGAAGAAGGTCGCGCAGGCTTTACAGAAATCAGAACATTCGTAGAAATTGATGCTGATATGACAACTGAAGAAAAGCAAGAATTTCTAAACGAAATTGCAAGACGTTGTCCTATCGCAGACAATATGAAAAACACATCTCAGGTAGTTGCTAAAATCGTTTAACAAAAAAAGCGTCATTAAGACGCTTTTTTTATGGCTTTTAATAAAATTTCCTACCTTTGAGTTCTAATGAAAAAGCTCAAAGCAGATTATATACTCAGTCCTGACAAAGGCTTAATCAAAGATGCTGTTTTAATCATAGAAGATAACGGCAAAATTATTCAGTTGCTTTCTGAAAATGATATTGATTATCATATCGAAGATGCAGCATACCACTCTGGTATTTTATGTCCGGGTTATATTAATTGCCATGCTCATCTAGAACTTTCTGCTTTTAAAAATCAGATTGCAGAAAAACAAGGATTGGCGGATTTTCTAAAAGAAATTATTCAAAAAAGAAATGTTTTTTCATCTGAAGAAAAAGAAGAAGCAATCTTTCTCGCCGACAAAGAAATGTATGCCAAGGGAATTGTTGCTGTTGCAGATATTTGTAATACAACGGATAGTTTTGCTACAAAATTAAAAAGCAAAATCCATTACCATAATTGCATAGAAGTATTTGGATCGGAGGAAAAAGAGGCTAAAAAAATGCAGAAAACCGCTATTTCACTAGCAAAAACTGCTGCTTTTCTTGGTCTTCCTTACAGCATTGTACCTCATGCTCCTTATTCTGTTTCGGAATATTTGTGGGGATATCTTTCCTCGCTGCATCAGGCGTTTTCCACGATTCATTATCAAGAAATACAGGAAGAAACAGCTTTGTATTTCCATCGTAATGGAAATCTTTTTGACAGGATGCAGCTGGTGAAAAAACAAAAAACAAGCTATGCTAAAACACCCTTGCAAGATTTTTATCATCATTTTACAGAAAATTCAAATTTGCTTTTAGTACATAATATTTATACAAAAGAAGCTGATATTGCGCTAAGTCTTAACGATGAAAAACGAAAATATTTCTGGTGTTTTTGTCCAAAGGCAAATCACTATATTGAAGACAGACTACCAAATATTCCGATTTTCACTAAAAACAAGGGCAATATTGTTTTAGGAACAGATAGTTTGGCAAGCAATGACAGTTTATCCATACTGGAAGAAATGACATTCTTACAATCCCGTTTTCCTGACTTAGAAACAGCAGAATTACTCCAATGGGCGACTCTCAACGGAGCAAAAGCACTTGGAATTACTGACAAATATGGTAGTTTTGAAAAAAACAAAGAACCGGGCATACTGCTTATACAAAATTATGAAAAAGAGGAAAAAGCTTTGCTTAAAAAAGAAAGCAAAGTGCAACGTATCGCTTAATTGAATTCCATTTATTTCTTATTCTTGAAATACTCCTGAATAAGTCGCGCTTTCGCTTTACCAATAACATTAGCTAGTTCTGCTTCTGATGCTTTTTTGATTCGTTCTACCGATTGAAAAGCAAGCAATAGTTTTTCGCTGAGTTTTTCTCCAATTCCGTCAATCTTAGTTAGCTCTGTTTGCAGACTTGCTTTTGATCGTTTATTTCTATGGTGTGTGATTCCAAAACGATGGGCTTCATCACGGAGTTGCTGTATCAATTTTAGGGATTCCGATTTTTTATCAAGATATAATGGCAAAGAATCGCCAGGAAAATAGATTTCTTCTAATCGCTTTGCAATTCCAATTATTGCAATCTTGCCACGCAATCCTAATTTTTCTAATGATTTTAATGCAGAACTAAGCTGACCTTTTCCTCCATCAACAATAATTAACTGCGGAAGTTCCTTTTTTTCTTCCAGCAAACGCTTGTATCTTCGGTAAATAACTTCCTCCATAGAAGCATAGTCGTTGGGACCTTCCACTGTTTTAATAAGATAGTGTCGATATTCCTTTTTTGCTGCTTTTGCATTTCGAAAAACCACCATCGCCGCAACTGGAAAACTGCCTTGAAAATTAGAATTGTCGAAACATTCGATGTGGACAGGAAGTTTTGGTAAGCGCAAATCCTTTTGCAGTGTTTGCAGGACTCTTTGACTTCGCCTATTTGGATCAATAAGGGATTTTCGTTTCAGCTTTTCCAAACGATAATAGCGAGCATTTCGCTCAGAAAGTTCCAACAATTGCTTTTTTTCGCCTTGTTTGGGAACAGTGTATTTTAAATCCGGCTCTTTGATTTCAATGGATAATGGAAGGATAATTTCTCTTGCATCACTATCAAAACGACGACGAATGTCAGTGATAGCATATTCCAATAGTTTTTCATCGCTTTCGTCTAAAGCTTTTTTTACTTCAACTGTATGCGACTGAACAACAGCTCCTTGCACCACTTTCAGGAAGTTAATATAGGCTGCATCGGCATCTGAAAAAACAGAAAACACGTCGGCATTTTTGATTGAAGCACTAACAATCGCCGATTTGCTTTGGTATTTTTGTAATAAATCAATCTTTTCTTTTATAAAATGTGCTTTTTCATATTCCAGATTAGCAGCATATTCTTTCATCAGGTCTTTCAAAGTCTTTACCACAAGGCTGATATTTCCCTTAATAATATGTTTTATCGCTGCAATATTCTGCATATACTCTCTGCTACTTTGTTTTCCGACACAAGGCGCTTTACAATTTCCAATGTGGTATTCCAAACATGCCTTAAATTTTCTTTTTTGGATGTTTTCTTCGCTAAGATTCAACTTGCAATTCCGCAAGGGAAATAGTTTACGGATTAAATCCAGCAAAGTATTCATCATCTTAACAGAAGCGTAAGGGCCATAGTAATCTGAACCGTCTTTAATCAGATTTCGGGTGGGAAATACTCGAGGGAAGGCTTCTTTTTTCACACAAATCCATGGATAGGTTTTATCGTCTTTCAACATCACATTGTAGCGAGGTTGATACTTTTTAATCAGATTATTTTCAAGCAAGAGCGCATCAAATTCCGTTTCCACCAAAATATATTCCATGCGGTGGATTTTTTTTACCATCACCTTGATTTTTGCTTGTTGCTTCGACTCGGTAAAATAGGAAGCTACCCTATTTTTCAGCTTTTTGGCTTTTCCGATATACAAAATTTTATCATTCTTATCAAAATACTGATACACGCCGGGACTATTTGGAAGTCCGGCAATCGTCGCTTTCAAGTCAGCTTTATCATCAGTCGTTATCGGCATCCTTTACTTCTGTTTTCTTCACTATCAAACCAACTTCCATAATATCTGGAGTAGAAACATAGGGCATATAATTAGAAATATGATAAGTGTAAACGCCTTTTTCGGGAAAACTAATATCCTCAAATAGTAAAAAGTCGATATCCCACAAATCACCGGCGCCTTCTGCCTTAAATTGTCCATCAGCATTTCGTAAATAAAATTCAAAATCCTTGGTTCGCATATTTTCGTTAGGATCATAAGAAGTAACATTTACCAATAAATTAGCATAGGGATAATAGGTGGTGTGACGAATAGCCAAATACACATCGTAATTACTTTTAATATCATCAATTTCTACATCAAAAACAATGGTGTGGTCTCGTTTCCATTTATGATTTTTAAGGCTTTCATATTTCTTATACACTTGATTGGAATCACAAGCCGTGAATAATAACGCAAGGGCAAAAAGAGCGAAAAAGATTTTTCTTGTTTTTTTCATTAGTTTTATTTTTAGTTTTTTAATATTTCATCCTAAAAGATTGGTGTCATTTTGCAATTTTGTCATTTTTCTATTCGTAAAACAATGATTCGCTGTGTCTTTATCCTAAAACAACAAAAAAAACACTGACAAGCGTAATTAAAACAAATATACTATAAAAAATTCTTTTCTCAAAATCCTAAAAAATTTAATTATCTTTGAGGCGAAGAACAGAAAGCATGGCAAAACAAAAGTATTATGTGGTATGGAAGGGAAGAAACCCTGGTATTTACAGCAATTGGGATAGTTGTAAACAGCAAATTGATGGTTTTGAAAAAGCGCAATACAAAAGTTTTCCTAGCAGAGAAGAAGCTGAAGAAGCTTATGAAAAACCCGCTTCCGCTTCCTTAAAAAAGAAAAAAACGCCGATTCCTGACAATGTCATTTCTCCCAGCATTTCTGTTGATGCTGCGTGCAGTGGTAATCCGGGTATTATGGAATATCAAGGAGTGGATACTTTAAGCAAACGCCGCATTTTTCATCAGGGTCCTTTTCCCGAAGCAACGGTCAATATAGGGGAATTTCTAGCCATTGTTCACGCCTTAGCAATGTTAAAGAAAATTCGTTCCAATATGCCAATTTATTCAGATTCCAATACAGCAATTGCCTGGCTTAAGAAGAAAAAAGTTAATACGAAACTAGAAGAAAATGAAAAGAACAAAGAAGTGATGGAAATGCTTTACAGGGCTGAAAAATGGGTGCAAGAAAATGAATTTTCCAATGAAATTATCAAATGGCCTACACGAGTTTGGGGGGAAATACCTGCAGATTTCGGTCGAAAATAAATAATACAGCAAAAAAAAAACTTCACCTTAAATAAGATGAAGATTTTTTTGAAAAATGGACTAATGCTCTTAGTCTGCGCAACGACTTAAGCAATCCAAAATTTTACTGATAGTTTCTGTTTGGATGCTATAGAATGTCATTTTACCAGCTCTTCTCGCGGTTAAAATACCTCTTGTTCTTAAAATAGTAAGGTGATGCGAAGCAGCAGCTTGATCTAAACCTAATGTTTCATAAATTTGAGTAACATTTAGTTCGCCTTTTTCTTCCAATAAAGCAACAATAGCCATTCGCATAGGATGTGCAATGGATTTTAAGCGGGAAGCCGCATTTTCCAGTTTTCTGGGATCTAATAAACTAGTTTTTGTCATGATTTCTTTTTTTTAATGTTTTTGCAAATATATATAAAAAAAATTAATCATGTTATATGTTATATACTTTAAATTGTTAATAACGTGTAAATTGATATATCCTTTGTGAATTTTTCTCTGCCTTTTAAAAAATCCAATTCACATAAAAAGCATAAATCTATCTGCTCAATCGCAATGTTTTTTGCTAATTCAATTGTTGCTGCGGCTGTACCACCTGTTGCCAACAAATCATCATGAATCAAGATTCTATCTCCTTTTACCAAAGCATCTTTGTGCATTTCTAAAGTATCTGTTCCGTACTCTAGCTCGTAGCTTTGTTTAAAAGTTTCTGCAGGTAATTTTCCTGGTTTTCGGATAGGAACAAAGCCAGCATTTAATTTATGTGCCAGCATACAGCCAAAAATAAAACCCCTGCTTTCTATTCCCAGCACTTTGGTGATGCCTTTATCTTTATATTGGCGGTAAAATTCTTCCAAAATAAAATCCAAATTCTCCGGCTTTTTCAAAACAGTAGTAATATCTTTAAACATAATCCCTTTTTTGGGGAAATCCGGAACGGTTCTTAAATCTTTGATAATATCTTCTTTTGTAACCATAATGATGCTGTTTTCATTTATAAGTGAAAAATCAAAAATACATTTTTTTTGTAATTAATCCCTATTTTTATCTTAGGATTTGTTAGCTAATTGTCCACAAGCGGCAGCAATATCTTCTCCCCTACTTTGACGAATCGTAACGATAAGGTTTTTTTTGTTTTCCAAAAATTCGGCAAAAGCTTCCACACTTTTTTC
>CAZJZP010000046.1:0-12374 GCA_964550505.1 uncultured Prolixibacteraceae bacterium
CCCTGAACGCGGAATTGACCGTGTACAAACTCCGTTGTTGTTCTGGCGTAAAGACTGCCTACGAGGAATTTCAAAAACAAATCCCTGTCCATTTCCTGTCCCACGCGCAGATGTATAGTGTTTTTAGCAAACTCTTTTGGATTTCCAATACCGTAAATACAGGAAACCGAGGAAACAACAATAACATCTCTTCTTCCTGAAAGTAAGGCAGAAGTTGTTCGTAATCGCAATTTTTCTATTTCATCGTTGATAGATAAATCCTTTTCGATATATGTATTTGTTGATGGAATAAAGGCTTCCGGTTGGTAATAATCGTAATAAGAAACAAAATATTCTACGGCATTTTCAGGAAAAAATTGCTTGAATTCTCCGTATAATTGTGCCGCTAATGTTTTATTATGACTTAAAACCAAAACTGGTCGTTGCACTTCTTCAATGACATTTGCTATCGTAAATGTTTTCCCAGAGCCAGTTACACCCAAAAGTGTTTGCGCATAATCTCCGGCCAATAATCCTTTGGAAAGCGACTCAATAGCTTTTGGCTGATCTCCTTTTGGTGTGAAATCTGAGATTAGTTTAAAAGGCATTAGTCATCCTCCTTTAATAGCATATCACAACGAATGGGATAATGATCGGAAAGCTTTCGTTTGATAGTTTTGAAATTATGCGATTCAAAATCATCAGTATGAAAAATAAAATCAATACGGAAATGTAAGAGGGTTCCGATATAAGTATTTGGAATTCCTTTACCAGAAGTTAGATAGCTGTCAGTTAGTGATTTGCGTAGCTTTCTGTAAGAAAAAGAAAGCGGTGTATCATTCAAGTCAATACATAAAACGGCAGGGTAGGGAGAGCTTTCAATATGATTTAGCAAGGTACTCATTTGTTGAGTTCTTTGCTTAAAAGCTTCTTTAATTTTTCTCGCAATATTTCGCGCTCCACTTTTGATTTTATTACCATCATTCATTTCATTTTCAAGAAATTGATAATCCTCTGCGGAAAAATGCAAAGAAGCTAAGTGAGCGTTATACACTCGAATAGTATCTTTATTAAAAAGAATGTCAGAAAAAATCACGTAATTTCCTTGTCTTTTGGAGCTACTAAAGTATATGTTTCCTTTATTTACAATAGGATAACGCGAATATGTCGCTAAGCCAAAGCGCATGCTTTCATTAAACTTTGTGAAGAAAAAATCTTCATGCACATTGCTTGCATCAATTTTTTCAGAAAGTGGTTTTTTTACAGGAAAATAATCATCATCACTATCAAAGTATTCCTGAAAGCAAATGATATCAGGGTTTTCTTCAGCGATAAAATCAATTATAGCATCTCTTGTTGTTTTATTTTCTGACCAATTGTATAAATCAAACAAACGCACATTATAGCTCATTATGCTGAAATATTTTTGATTTTCGGGAATAGTATAGCTTCCGTTATATTGAAAATGTGTTCTAAGATGAGGAAATCCAAGCAGAATGATAATAGCAGAATAGAGGGCTAATTTTCTTTTAAAGATTAACCAAAATACTACAAAAACAAGGTTGATTAAAAGCAGATAATAATAGGCAAGACCAAAAAAGGCAAGAAACCAGATTTTTTCAGGGTTTGTAAAAGGTGATAGGTAGGAAAGCAACAAAGAAAAGGCAAAGAGAATATTAATAATAAGGATTATTTTATAAATCAATCCGATATTTTTTCTTTTATTTTTCCTGAACAGCATAGGTTTTAATCTTCTGAATTAAATAAAAGTTCTTTTTCTTTTTCGCTTAAATTTGAATAACCTTCTTTGGATATTTTCTCCAAAATAGCATCAATTTTAGCTTGTTTGATAGCTTTTCTTCTGTTGTATTCTTCGTCAGAAATTGGTCTTCCACCGCGATGCGTTTTAAATTTGCTTTTTTTCTTTCCAAAAGAAATGCCAGAAAAGGGAGTTTTCATTTTGTTGTAGAAATGTTCTCTGATTTTCATATACAAGACATAAAAAACAGCGAAACTTGCTCCTCCCAGATGCGCAATATGTCCTCCTGGATTTGATCCGTCAATACTAATTAAATCAATTAGCACATAGGCAATTGCAATCCATTTCATTTTAATACTTCCGATAAAAAGCAATCGAACTTCATAGTTAGGAATATAGGCACATATCGTAACCACAACAGCCATAACCGAAGCGGAAGCTCCAAGAGCAAGAGCGTATTCTTTTACACCAGTAAAAGCAGGGAAGAAATTATAAGCGGCAACAAAAAATGCAGCTCCTGCAATTCCTCCGAAAAGGTATGTTTTTAAAAGTTGATATTTGGAAAGAAAGCGCAAAAATAGTCGGCCAAAAACATAGAGTAAGAACAGATTAAAGAAAATGTGAAAAAAGGCTTGGTGCGTAAACATATACGTAATCACTGTCCAAGGTCTTTCTAATATACTTTCTTTTTGTGCAGGAATGGAAAGCCAGTAGGTTAAAGTGTTTTTACTAAATCCAGCATTCTCCACCAAGGCAAAATTCATTAATTTCAGATAGAGATTGTAAATGTTAATAAGTAGAAAAATGACAATATTGACAAGCATTAAGCTAGATAATATTCCTCCGTTTTTGAAGAAATTCTTTATTCTTTCTCCAAAAGATTGCCTTTTCATAAAAGGATTTTGCATTCCTCCTTGACCAAAATTGCCGAATGTGTTAAAATTCATTTTTCTTAGTTCTTTTTAAAAAAACTTATTCCGAAGTTTTTTATTCCAATATTTAATTAATACGAAAGCAAAGAGCATTCCGCCCAGATGCGCAAAATGAGCAACATTATCCCCTGGACTATTTGAAATAGCTGTAAATAATTCAAAACCAATAAGAATTAACACAAACCATTTTGCTTTAATAGGAATAGCAAAGTACAAATAGAGAACAGCATTTGGAAACAGCATTCCGAAAGCAAGTAATATACCATAAACAGCTCCTGAAGCACCAACGGTTGGGATATTTAAGATTAAATTATAGCGTCCCATTGTCGGATCAATGTAATTTTTCCCTTGAAGAAAGAGTTCTCTACCATAAAGTACTACTTCGTTCAGTTCTTCCAGTGTTAAATCCGCACGTAACTGACTGATTTCAATATATTGCACCAATGTTTGAATTAATCCTGCTCCGATACCGGTAACAAAATAGAAAATCAAAAAGCGTTTCCAGCCCCAAAGGTTTTCCAGTGTATAGCCGAACATCCATAAGGCAAACATATTAAAAACCAAATGCCAAATACTTTGCGGACTGTGCATAAACATATAGGTAATATATTGAAATGGGTAAAATGCTTCACTTTCAACATAATGCAATCCTAAAATATGGGTTAAGTCAATACCAAATCGTTTGCCTAAGGCAAAAGTTGCTAAATAAAAAATACCGTTTATTATCAGCAAGTTTTTTACAACTGGTGGTAATATCTGAAATTTGTTAAATCCTATCTGTGCCATAATCTCTTATTCAAAACTTATCACTATTTAAAAAACTTATGCAATTCTTCAATTGGAACAATTTCCAATATTTTTTTCCCTTCCGGGCTTATCTCACTTTGTTTACATGCAAACAATTGATTGATAAGGATGTTCATTTCGTCTTGTTTTAAAGCTTTTCCTGCTTTAATACTTAAGCTTTTTGCCATTGATAAGGCTAGCTTTTTATTCTTTTCCATTTCTGCTTTTCCTGAATAATGGGATAAATTCTCCACTATTTCTTCAAAAACGGCAATGATTTCTTCGCTGCTTATATCGGAAGCAGCAGCATGAATAATAATAGTATTTTTACCAAAATCGCTGATTTCAAAGCCCATTTCTTTAAGTTCCTGCTGATAATTTAATATCATTTCATAGTTGCCAGCAGTTAATTCAATATGTTGAGGAAATAATAATTGCTGTGAACAAACGCTTTGTTTTTCTTTCATTTGAAAAAAGTTTTCATAAAGGATGCGTTCGTGGGCTTTTTGCTGATCGATTATCATTAGTCCTGATTTCACAGAAACAAGAATGTATTTTTTGTGCAATTGCAAGCAAGGCATGATTTGCGTTTCTTCTTCACTTTGAGAAAAATCTGTTTCTATTTTCACTTCTTGTTCTTGCCTATCAATTGTCTCTGTTTTGTTTTCCAAGCCTTCGTATAGCTTTTGCCAAGAATCTTTATTAGCTTTCTGTGCGCTTGATGTTTTAAAAGGATTGTAATCAGGATTAAAATTCCTGCCAGGGATTTTTATTGCTCTATCTTTATGCATATCAGCATCATATTCAAAACTTTTTTCCACATCAAAATCAATGCTTGGAGTTAGGCTGTTGCTGGCAAGAGCTTTTCTGACAGCGCTATGCATAATGGCATACATGTATTTTTCATCCATAAATTTAACCTCAGTTTTGGTAGGATGAATATTAATGTCTATCTGTGAAGCATCGAGATCAAAGAAAATAAAATAGGAGGGGTGAAAATTTTCGGGGATAAGTTCTTCAAAAGCCTGCTTGATAGAAAAGTTCAAGTATGGATGCTTGATAAATCGTCCGTTGACAAAGAAAAACTGTTCCCCACGTGTTTTTTTGGCAAATTCGGGTTTGGCAATAAAGCCTTTTATTTTCAACCTGTCGGTACTTTCTTCAAAAGAAATAAGTTTTTTATTATAGTTTTCCCCGAAAAGATGTACAATACGTTGTTTTAGATTTGATTTTTCAAGTTTATAGCGTTGTTTTCCGTCTTCAATATATTCAAAAGCAATGTCTGGCTGCACAATAGCAACTCTAAAAAACTCATCCAGTATATGTTTGGTTTCAATTTTATTGGATTTCAGGAAATTTCTTCGTGCGGGGATATTAAAAAAAAGGTTTTTCACCTTAATACTTGTTCCATTGGTTGTTTGACAAGCTTTGTGTTCGATAATATCAGAGCCATCAATTTGAATAAAAACACCTAAATCGTTTCCGCTTCTTTTACTTTTCATTTCAAGCTGTGCAACTGCTGCGATAGATGCTAAGGCTTCGCCTCTAAAACCAAAACTCCTGATAGCAAAAAGATCTTCTGCTTTTGATATTTTAGATGTTGCATGGCGCTGAAAACATAATCTGGCATCCACTTCATTCATTCCCATTCCATTGTCAATCACTTGAACAAGAGTTCTTCCAGCATCTTTTGTAATCAGGCGAATTTCTGTTGCGCCGGCATCAACGGCGTTTTCTAATAATTCTTTAACCACAGAAGCTGGTCTTTGCACCACTTCTCCTGCAGCTATTTGATTAGCAACGGAATCTGGTAATATGTTTATGATTGCTGTTGTATCTGACATTAAAACAAAATCTTATAAAATGATAAAAACAAATAAGGCTAATAAAACTGCAATGAAAAGAAAAACCCAAATATTAACACCAGAACGATGCTTCTTGTTCTCAAAACTTGTACGTTTCCATTTTTCGTGCAAGATTTCTTTTCTTTCCATGCGATTATCATTATCTGAAATACCAAGCTGCCGTTTACGCTTTTCTCTTTTTTCCTTTTCAGGATCATAATAGCGCGCTTTGTACTCAAACTGATTAGGTCTTGGTGTTTTAAAGAATGTTATCCTCATAATTTTTTATTTGCTTGCAAATATACCAATTATTTATAAGGATTTACATTAGCTTTTATTGTTTTAACGATAATATTTTTTGTCTTTTATTTTTTTAAACAAATTATTTCTTGCCATAAGAGCGAGAATTACAAAGCCTTTTGATGATGTAATTATTCTTTATTAACAGTAAGAATAACGACATCATCCCTGAGATAGAAATCTTCAGGAAGATTCCCTAAATCCCATATTGCCACTTCTAAACCTTTGTCTTTTACCAGTTGAATATGTTCTTCTGGTGGAATATGTCCATAGGCAATATGATTAGTATGAAACATTACAGGGACAAAGCCTAATGGTGTAATATTGGCATTGAATAAAACATAATCGTTTCCGTTAATATTTTCAGGTAATTGCTGAATAGCTTTCAATTCAATTATATCATTGGTCTTGTTTGTCAACCATGGTTTTTTCATAGTGTGTAAATCTTCTACTTTTTCTAAATTCAGAAAGGCATTTGCAGTGTATAACATAATAATTCCAAAAAGGATGGAAAGCAGGGTTTTATTTTTTATTAGTTTTTCCAGATAGTTAAAGAAAGCATCAAACATAGCACCAATACCAAGAAAGAGGAGAGGGGCAACAATAAGCGTAAATGCAGGCATTTTAGTGGCAACGTAAGTAAAAAACAAAAATACAATAAGGATAGGAGAAGTAATAGCAATAAGGGATTCCTTGTTTTTCATGCGCTTAAACAAAAATATTAATCCGGGAATTAACACCAAAGCAGCTCTGCCGTATAAATCAAAAAGATTATCTATATGAAACCAGGAATTGCCAACATGACCTTCTATGGGAGTACGCAGATGCTCTCTGTTAAAGGTTTTTTCAAATCTTGCTTCTATGGGGAATTCCATATCTATATATATTTGCCAAGGAAGAAAGATTAGCAGACAAATAAGGAAAGCTGTTGCAATTGGAATATAGCGTTTCCATTGAAAAATTTCTCTTTTTTTCCATAGTAAACTGAAAAACCATGCAGCAAAAATTAGTAATCCTACTAGCCACTTTGTTAAAACTGCTATTCCTGAAAAAACACCAATGAGGATTACCCAATAGAATTTCCCAGAGCGTTTATATTCGAACCAAGCCCAAAAAGATGCGCTAATATAAAAGAGGAAGGTAATATCATTATGATCTGTGGGATGTTGACCTGCAATTATTTCTAAAGGATAATGAAGAAAAGCAAAAAGAAAGGCTCCCATAAATGCAGCTCTTTGATTAAGTGATATTTTTCCTATTCGATAAATAAAGAAAGGAATAAGTCCAAAAAGAATTGCAGAGGGTATTCTTGTAGCTAATGGAGTAATTCCGAATATTTTGTAACTTAAGGATATCTGCCAAAGAAACCAAGGTTGTTTATGCACCCAAATGTGATTTCCTACCCAATTTTTGTAATCGTAGGGAATGACAGGGTCTGCGTACAGCATAGGTTTAAATGGGTTTTCCATCATGTTTTTTGCCACTAAGGCATGGAATTGTTCATCCCAAAGATTAAGAAAGGGATCTAAATTCGCAAAAAACAAAGCTAAGCCAATTGCACCTAGGCATAGAAATAATACGCTAAGTTTGTACCGATGTAAAAGAAATGATACAAGTGAAGGGATTAGTAAGCAAATACTTATTGCTAAAGGAAATATTTGCTGATGTGAAAAAGCAGAATACATTAGTTAAGCGTTTTTGTTTTTTTCTTTTTATAATATCTTGTAAAATACCATAAGCCTATTAAACCTATTATGACCAAGCATGTTGATATGATTTCTGCTTGAGTGATTTTCATGCCAAGAAAATCCATTTTATTATTTACCCTGATTTTTTCAATAAAAAACCGCTCTATACCGTTAAGAATAAGGAATATAGAGAACAAAATCCCTGGTGTTTTAAGGCGTGTTCGTAAAAACATTAATAATCCAAACCACAGCAAACTGATAGTTGTTTCATAAATAGGAGTGGGATATACAGGATTTTTCAACACATGGCAATAATCACCGTTACAATTGGGAATAGGAACACCTTCATTAATAACGTTATGCGGAAAATCGAAAGCCCATAACCAATCAGGAAGCCAGACTAACCACTCGGGTTTAGGATTGAGATTTTCAATTCCCCAGCAACCATCACCGGAAACCATACAGCCAATTCTTCCAACTCCGTATGCGAGCATAATAGCAGGTGCAGCACAGTCGGCAAGATGATGCCAATTTATGCTGTTTTTATGTGCATACCAGGAAACACTCAATGCTCCAGCAATCAGTCCGCCATAAAAAGTTAAACCGCTAAAAGAAAAAATAGCGCCCATCGGGTCTTCCATTAATTCATCTAAATTTTCCAAATTATGGAAAATTTTTGCACCGATTATTCCTGCAACAGCTGCAATAACAACCATATTTCCTGCTAACTGATAAGGATGGATTTGAATTTTTTCTTTGCGCGGCTTTTCTAGTTTTTTCTTATTTTTTTCTCTGAATTTTAAGTAAACAGATACTGCTGCAATAAGAATACCTCCTAGCCAACTTCCTTTAGCTGAAAGCAGATAAGCTTGCGGATTTTCTACAAAAATACTGTATTGGAAAATCATCCCCGTTACTTTGTAGCCAATAAGCAAGGAAATAATTCCTGTGATAATTAATTCGATTAAACTTGCCGGTTTCCCAACCCAAACTTCTTTTTCAATAGCTTTTATCTGACCGATTTTTTCTTTTCGTTTTAATTCCAACCACACTATCCATGTTGCGGACAGAAAAGCCATTGCCACCATAAAACCGTAGCTTTGAATGGGAAGTACGATATTTGTACCGAAAATATCGTTAATAATGTCACTTAATCTTGGATACATATCTCTTTAATTGTTAAAACTCCGTCTGCATCAGGCGAAGAAGTAATTAATGGAATAATTGAATTGCTATAATCTTTATTGTATTTTGTTTTCACTCTAAGATAGTTTTCAGTGAAGCCGTAAAGATACATATTGCTTTCTTCTTTTTCAAAAAGAACAAGATGTTTTTTGTTCACGGCTTGCTGAATAAATGCTTGTTTTTTTTCATTAGCAATGGCTCGGAGAATTTTACTCCTGCGGTTTTTTTCAATGGCAGGAATTTTATTTTCTAATCCAGCAGCCTTTGTTTGCGGTCTTTCCGAAAAGCTAAAGACATGCATGTCGTTAATATCAAGTTCCTTAATAAAGGCTAATCCTTCTTCAAAAATCTCTTGGGTTTCTCCCGGAAAACCACATAAAATATCGCTTGAAATATAGGCGTCGGGAATTTCTTTTCGTATTTTTTCAAGCAATGATTTAAAAAAGGATGTGGAATATCTTCTGCGCATGGAAGCTAATATTTTATCCGTTGAAGCTTGCATCGGAAGATGAAAATGCGGCATTAAACAGCTTTCTTTTTTAATCAGTTGAATGATTTCTTCAGTCATTAAATCCGGTTCCACAGAAGATAAACGAATTCGTGGAACAAGTTTTGAAGCAGCCATTTCAGTCAATAAATCGTGGAGGGTTTCCCCATTTTTTCTTCCGAAATCACCGAGATTAATTCCGGTAAGTACAATTTCTTGTGCTTGATGTTCTTCCGCCAGTTTTCTGAAAACCTTCATTGTTTGGGCTATGCTTGCACTTCGACTTCGGTGTCGGGCAAGAGGAATGGTACAATAACTACAAAAATAATCGCAGCCTTCCTGCACTTTGAAAAATAATCGTGTTCGATCTTCTACAGAGGAATAAAGAGGAAAAAAATCATTATCGGTATTCTTTTCGAGAAATTTTGCATTATTATTTGATGAGAAATCGCTTAAAATATTTGCGAGGCAATATTTATCTTTATTTTTTAATATAAGTGATATTCCTTCGATTTTCTCTAAACTCTCTTTAGCAAGTTCGGCATAACAACCAATTACTATTATTTTTGCATTGGGATATTTTCTATGGTATTGTCGTATGCTGTTGCGCACTTTTTTCTCTGCATTTTTAGTAACAGCGCAGCTGTGAACAATGAAAAAATCCGCTTCGTCATTTGTTTTTACTATCTGAAAGTTTTCTTTATCAAGATTTTGCATCAAATAAGATGATTCCGCAAAATTTAATTTACAACCAAAAGTTTCGATAGCAATTTTTTGAAGCATGCTGCAAAAGTAATCTTTTTGTAAACGAAAAAGGAAATACAAAAGGGAATTATTCTCTTCGTATTTTTGTCAGTTCAATTATTTTCTTATTTTTGTCGGCTAACATAAAATTTAGCACTATGACAAAAATTGCCGTTGTTGCCTTTGGAGGAAATGCTTTATTGCGCGGAGACCAAAAAGGCTATTATGAGGAACAAGTTAATAATGTAAAGAAAACCTGTGAAAATTTATTGCCATTAATTAAAAAAGGCTATAATTTGGTAATAGGACATGGAAATGGTCCCCAAGTTGGAAATGTAATGTTGCAACATGAGGCAGGAGAAAAAAATTATGATGTAATTAAGCAGCCTATGCATTTTTGTGTAGCTGAAACCCAGGGTTCAATAGCGTATTTAATTGAACAACAATTACGCAATGTCTTAGCAGAAAACGGTATAAAAAGAAATGTGATTTGTATCGTAACACAGGTTGTGGTTGATAAAAACGACCAAGCTTTTGCAAATCCAGCAAAACCGGTAGGTCCTTTTTATACTGAAGAAGAAGCACAAAAATTAAAAGCGGAAAAGAATTGGGTTTTCAACGCTGATCCACGAGGCAGGGGAATGCGCAGAGTTGTTGCTTCTCCGGTTCCTGTTGACGTTTGCAATTGGGAAATTGTGGAAGAACTTGCTCGTGAAGGAAATATTGTCGTTACTGTTGGTGGAGGAGGAATTCCCGTAATTAAAGATGGGGAACAATTAATAGGAGTGGATGCTGTTATTGACAAAGATTTGGCATCTTCCTTTATTGCGAATAAGATTAAAGCAGATGAATTTTATATATTAACAGATGTGCCGAAAGTTTTTATCAATTTTAATACTCCAGAACAAAAGCAATTAGATAGAATTACAATAGAAGAAGCCAATACTTATTTGGGAGAAGGACATTTTGCGGAGGGAAGTATGGCACCTAAAGTCCGCGCTGCTGTTCGTTTTGTTGAAGGTGGAGGCGCAGAAACAACGATTACAGAAGCAACAGAACTTGCAAAAGAAAATAGTGGAACAACTATTTATGCTAATTAAAAAAAAATATGTAGTTTTGGCAAAAAATAATTCAATTACTAACTTAAACAAATTATAAAAATGGAAAATCAAGAAACAAACACAAACCAAGCACCACAAGCGGAATTAAAAGAACAAGCCGCTGGCGTTTTTGAGAGAATTAAGGGTATTTTATTTTCTCCTAAAACAGAATGGGAAAAGATTGGCAATGAAAAAGCTGATCAAAATAAATTATTAGTTGGTTATGTAATTCCTTTAGCTTTAATTCCTTTTATTTTCACAGTATTAGGATATGGTTTAATAGGAAAAAGGATTAGTATGGGTTTTCTTGGCTCTTTTACATATAAGAGCTGGGAATTAGGATTAAGCGCAGGCTTAACAAGTTTAATCGTTACTATTGCTGGAGTTTTTCTTACAGCTTTAGTTATTAATATGTTGGCAACAAATTTTAAAGCACAACAGAATTATCCAAAAGCATTTCAATTAGTTGCTTATGCTTATACTCCTATGTGGATTGCTGGTGTTTTTAACTTTATTCCTGCAATTTCATTTTTAGCAGGTTTAGTTGGCTTGTATGGTCTTTACCAATTATATGTTGGTTTAGAATTTACCATGAAACCTCCAAAAGAAAAACAAAGTGGTTATTTTTGGGTTTCATTGTTAGTAATGATAGGAATGTATATCGTATTAACATTGGTATTGGGATTAATCCTTGCGGCAATATTCACACCAAGTATGCCAAAAATTGGTTATTAAGATTTTGAATTATGAACAAGGTACACGAATTTGCTTTTTGTCCCGAATGCGGACATAAGCTGGATGGGACAGAAACAAAATGTCCTAAGTGTAACTTTGTTTTCGTGCAAGAGCCTCCCGTTGAAAAACAACCGGAGGCTTCTGTGCATAATGAAAACAATGTTCCACCACCTCCGCCAGTAGAAAACAAAGAGGAAAAGAAAGAAATTGTTCCTCCACCTATTCCAGAGGATAAAAATGAGGAAACAGCTCCTCCACCAATTAATGAAGAAAAGAAAGAGGATGTTCCTCCACCACCTCCGACAGAGAAAAAGGAAGAGCCGAAAGTAGAAGAAGCTAAAAAAGAGGAAGTCAAAAAGGAAGAGCCAAAGCAAAGCCCTCCGCAGTCTGCTGCGCCTCCACAAACGCCTCCACCTGCGGCAAAACCACCGCAATCAGCTTCAGCACCCGTTCCTCCTAAAAAGAAATCTGGAGCAGGAAAATGGATTTTGATAATTTTATTGATAATTGTTGTACTCGTAGATGCCTTTGCAGGATTAATAAAATTTGGCATTATCCCAACGAAAACAGTTAGTTTTATTCCTAACACAATTATGCAGTATTTAGAGCCTTCATCGAATACTACAGTTGCTGAACCTAAGGTAGAGAAGCAATACTTTGTTTGTTATACCATGGCTTATGTTAAGAAAGAAAAAATGGCTGTAGTCTCTAATGTTATTACTACAGATGCTGATGCTACTGATTTAGGTGTGCAAAATAAATTTAAGGAAATGCTTGGAGTTCGTTTCCCAAAAGATTTCTATAAATTCAGTACGGTCATTTGCAAAAAATTCAG
>CAZJZP010000047.1:0-12326 GCA_964550505.1 uncultured Prolixibacteraceae bacterium
TTTCGCAGCTCTGCTGCTTAAAACTTGACACAAAATTCTACAAAACAAGAAAACAAGGTGTTATTGATTTGTTTTTTATTGCAGAAGTGGGGAAAAACTCACGTCAATAACTTGAAACCCAAAGAAAACTTCCATCTTCTTTTATAAAAATAAAAGAAACAGAAGTTCCATAACAATTGGAAATGGGAAATCCATCTTCACACTCCCTCTCCTTATGATATACTAATTTTACGACTTCTTTTGTTTGTTTTAAATCTTCAATGTCTGCATTCAATGTAATGCTAAATTCAATTATATTATTTGGTTCTCCTAATAAATTAATTAAAATGTTCGGAGTAAGGGTATCTTTGATTGCTCTTACATATTTTACAATATCGTAAATGTGTTTTTGCCTTAAACCTAAACATCCTAAACTATCTATTTTCCATTCTTCAAATGCAATAGCTAAAGTATCATCAAAAACGTTCACGGAATCTTTATTACTAACTTTATTTCCAAAACATCCCGAAACAATTAAGAGCATTAAACCAAATAGCTGTATTTTCATAATCTAGTTAGTTAGTAAGCGTTTTTGAATCCTTTTCAATTTGATTTTCAAAAATAAGCATTTTTTGTCAATTGTATTCGAATAACACAAATTCTTATTTTTCTACTATTTCAAATCTTACTGTCCAACCACTAGGAAGTTTAGGAACAGTTACCCAATTGTCAGTATAAGTCATTGATTTACACAACCCACAACTCTTGACTGTTAGTTTATAATGGTATTTATTTTCATCATCTAAAGATATTACTTCTCTAATAAGTTTTACCTCGCATTGACCGGTAGTTCTCACTCCTAAAAGACTATAATTGTTAAAGTCAATTGTTGGTAATAGACAATGAGGTTCTCCCGTTAATGTATCTGTAAATATTTGTTGGTAAGCAGTATCAGAAGTGATAACATAATTTTCCTTAAGAATTGTCGGCTCACAGTCAATTCGGATGGAATTAATTATTATTCCTTTATTTTTGTCTTCACCCCAGCATTTTGGAGATTTTGAGCAAGAGTTAAACAAAAGTAAAAAAAAGAAAATACTAATTAGACATTTCATCAGATATAATGTTAATGTTTAATCATTGGATAATTTATACTGTATTTCAAAAGTCTTTTTTTACAAATATATTTAATTATTACTTGATAAAATGGTTTTTTTTCAAAATTGTTCAACCTTTCTTATTTTGGATTGTACATCTTAATTAAATATAGTTAGATAAAACCATAATAATTAATAAATAAAAACTCAAAACAATGAAAAAAATCCTATTATCTATTCTCAGTCTTTGCTTAATTAGCTCAAGCAGTTTTGCCTATGATAAGCAAGAAGTTAAATCGAAAATCACGGAAGCTACTGTATTTCTTCAGGGGGCGCAAATAAGCAGAACTGCTAATGCCACTATTCCTGCTGGTACAAGTGAACTAGTATTTAATGGTGTTTCGCCACATTTGAATACGAACAGCATTAAAGCCGGAGGAACAGGAAATATCATCATCATGGGTGTTCGCTTTAATAATGAATATGTTCCGCCAGGAACAAAAAAAGAAGATGCCGTTCCAAAAGCAATTAAACAAAAAATCAAGCAAATAAATGACTCATTAGTAGATATTAATTTCTTGATTGAAAACCTTAATTATAAACAAAGTGCATGGAACAAAGAGAAAAATATGCTTGAAAATAATCAAGCGATGCATACGGATAGTCTTCCAATGTTTATGAGTGCTATGGAATTTTATCGACTTAAAATCCATGAAATCAATGAAGGCTTAATGGATGCAAAACGAAAATTGTATCATGCCAATATGCAAAAAACAAAATTAAATTCTCGCCTTCAGGAACTAAATACATATAAATCAAATTTAGAATCTGAAAACCTAGTTGCGGCTAAATCATTATACCAAATAATTGTTACTGTATCAGCTAAATATGCTACTACAGCCAAAGTTAACATTGATTATTTCGTAAATAATGCAAGTTGGTATGCATCTTATGACTTACGTGCCGAAAATAGTACAAGTCCTATGAACATTACTTATAAGGCGCACATAACACAAAACACAGGAGAAGATTGGGAAAATATCAATCTTACCTTATCTACAATGAATCCCAATCTGTCAAACGCAAAACCGATTCTTAACACATGGTATTTAAGATATTATATTAATCAAGTAATGGTAGCCACGGGGATTGTTTCTCAATCAAATATGGACATGCCTGTTAGTGAAAGCAGAGAAGAAGACCAGATTATGAAGCGTAATCAAGCATCTCAACTGTCTTCTGCTTACACACAGCAAGTCAATAATATGGCTAATGTTGAATTTAATATTGATTTAAAATACACTATTCCATCAGATGGCAAAGCACACCAAGTAGCAATTATGGAAGAGGAAGTAGCTTCAACATACGAACATTATGTTGTGCCAAAAGTATCTCAAGAAGCATATTTAACTGCTTTAGTTAGTGGATGGGAAGACCTAAATTTATTAGCAGGAAATGCAAATATATACTTTATGAATACCTATGTTGGGGCAACATATATTGATCCAAACACCATAGAAGATACACTTAATCTTACGTTAGGAAGAGACAAAAGTATTGCAGTCAGTAGGGAAAAAGTAAAGGATGAATTGGATACCAAAATTATCGGTCAGAATAAAGAGAAAACTATCTCCATCAAAATTACCATTAGAAACAAGAAAAACGAAGCAGTTAAAATAACAGTAGAAGATCAAATTCCTGTTTCGGGAGAAGAAGATATTAAGGTGGACTTTGATGAAAATAAATTTGATGGTAGTTTGTATGACAAAGATACGGGTAAATTAGAATGGGAAGTAGAACTAAAAGCACGAGAAACAAAAACAATTGAATTCACTTACAAAATTAAATACCCGAAAAACAAAAAGATACAATAATCCATAAAAGTCTTTATTTAAACAAATATCTTTTCCAATTTAAAATGCAGCTGTAATGGCTGCATTTTTTTTGTGAGTATTATAATATTTCTGAAATTTTCCTTTTAAAATTTTGCCATTATTTTTAAAACAATATCTTTGTACAAAATGCATTTTTATTAATTATTAAAAATATATATTATGGTAGAACAAATGACATCACAAAAAGCAATTGAGCTGGAAGATAAGTATGGTGCACATAATTATCATCCAATGCCAGTAGTACTTTCCAAAGGGATTGGTGCTAAAGTATGGGACGTAGAAGGAAAAGAATATTATGATTTTCTTTCTGCATATTCCGCTGTTAATCAAGGACATTGTCATCCGAAAATTGTAAACGCACTTAAAGAACAAGCAGAAACGCTTTGTTTAACATCACGAGCATTCCATAATGATGTTCTTGGAATATACGAGAAATACATGTCCGAATATTTTGGTTACGACAAAATATTACCCATGAATACAGGAGCAGAAGCTGATGAAACAGCGCTTAAACTTTGTCGTAAATGGGGTTATCTTAAAAAAGGGATTGCTGAAAATCAAGCAAAAATAGTAGTGTGCGAAAATAACTTCCACGGAAGAACTATTACTATTATTTCTATGTCAACAGATCCAGATGCATACAAAGGTTATGGCCCTTACACTCCGGGATTTATCACTGTGCCTTATAACGATCTTGCAGCTTTAGAAAAAGAGTTTGAAAAAGATTCAAATATTGCAGGTTTCTTAGTTGAGCCTATTCAAGGTGAAGCAGGAGTTTATGTTCCCGAAGACGGTTATTTGAAAAAAGCATCTGATTTATGTAAAAAATACAACGTACTTTTCATCGCTGATGAAGTACAAACAGGTATTGCCAGAACAGGTAAATTATTAGCTTGCAACCACGAAGATGTACGTCCCGATATTCTTATTTTAGGAAAAGCCCTTTCTGGTGGCGTATTTCCTGTTTCGGCTGTATTAGCTGATGATGATATCATGCTTTGCATCAAACCAGGCGAGCACGGTTCAACCTTTGGAGGAAATCCTATTGCTGCTAAGGTTGCAATGGCTGCTCTTGACGTTATCAAAGAAGAAAAATTATGTGAAAGAGCCGAGTATTTAGGAAAAATCTTTCGTGAGGAAATGAGCAAAATTGATTCTCCAATGATTGAAATCGTTAGAGGAAAAGGTTTACTTAATGCTATTGTTATTAAGCCTACTAACGGGAAAGAAGCCTATGATGTATGCTTGAAAATGCGTGATTTAGGTGTATTAGCAAAACCAACTCACCAGCATATTATTCGTTTTGCTCCTCCTTTGATTATTTCTGAAGAAGATTTATATACCGCTATTGGTAGAATAAAGGAAGCTATTTTATCTTTTAACTAAGATTTTCCAAACATATCATACAATAAAAAATCCCCCAATTGGGGGATTTTTTTTAAACCAAACAAACACCATGAAAAAAAAGTATTATGAAATACTTCCTTTGTACTATATAACAAGAAATAATGAAAAAGGTTTAATTGCTTTTTTACTTTTTTGATTTTTTTCTAAACAAATCTTTTAGATTATCAAATTCTCTTCTGTAAAAAACACCAACACCTTGAGAATAAGGTGCTCTTTGTGTAAGCGGATCAATTGCATTAGAGCGGTTGTAGGCTTTAATACGCAAGCGGTTGCTAAGTTTGTATTCAATCTGCACATCTCCAACAACATCACCACTATTTTCATCTTCCTGTTGACTAATATTATTTCCACCTACTCCAACATTCCCATCAATCGTAATGCGCTCATTAAATAATTGTGTGGACAATGCCAATTCTAATTGATCATTCGTAATCTCATCTCCAGGACGATAATTTACCCCAATATCAAAATCATTGCTGATTTGCGACAGCCAATTGCTTAATTGATTCGATAGCATTTCAGTAGTGGAAACACCCATTCCAGATGCAAGAGGATTAGCATAGGAATTTTGTTCTGTTGGCATAAAGCTATTTAAAACCATTAATGAAAAAACCTGGCGATTCATTTCCTGATCTGTACTAAGCATAGATTCCATAAGACTGATTGCTTGCTCATCGCTATTAGGTAATTCAATATCAAAACTGATTTCAGGGTTAAACAAAGAATTTTTCATTCCCAAAACAACATTAACAGGTATTGATTTTTTATACACATCAGAAGAATCAACATGCATTACTAAGTCATACAATCTTGTTCTTAAGGGATAAATGGCTTTAATATCAATATTCGCATCGTACATATCTCCTGTCCATACAATAGTACCACCAGGGACTACTTCAAATTTCTTGTTGATAATACCTTCTAAGGTAAAGAGATAATCTCCACTGCTTATGGTATAATCGCCAAGCATTGAATAATCTCCCTCTTTGGTAACATCTATGGAAATATTTCCACTTCCTCTTCCTTTAATAATATCACCTACTTTAGGGTCGAAGATAATTTGAACTTCTGCATCTGGGGTAACATCGATAATCATTTCCATGGCAATACCAGAAAGATCCGTTTTGTCTTCGGTTAAGCTAAGACTTTCAGTTGTATCAAGAGAGACAAATTTGATAAAATCATTTTCATAAACTTCGTCCGAATAATCAATTGGAATATAGAGAGCTGTTCCTTTGTCGGTTTTAACATTAACTGCAATATTAACTAAATCATCCTGTCCGTAAATTCTCGCCAATCCACTAGCGAAAGCTCGTCCATAAAACATTTCTGTTGTATTGCTATTGGTATTCAGACACAATAATTTACTCAATTGCACACTAATATCATATTCAAAATTCTGAAAACTTTGGTGTTTAATATAACCATTGCAAAGTCCAGAATTTCCTTGTGCATCATAAAGCTTTAAACTGTCGAAATTAATAGTATTTCCTTTAAAGAGAATATTATCAGTAAAAGCATAGCTAGAATTGAGATAATCTATTCTCATCCTCCCACGTAATATTTTTAATGAGCCTTTTAAATCAAGGCTATCGAAACGACCGCTAAGATGAATATCTCCAAAGGCTTTACCTTCAAAATCAGAAGCAAAACTACTAAGATATGGACTAATAATTTCGACATTAAAATTATCAAAGTGGGCATCAATATCCAGGTAATTCTTTTTATTCTCGGGATAAAAATAACCTTCTACCAACAATGGCTGTATTTCACCAACAGAGCCTTTATATAGAAGATTAATTTTATTAAAAACGGCTTTCTTTTGGGCATCCCAAACACTGCTCATCGTCAAATCACCTAGCTTTACCTTGTTCATTGACAATGATTTAAGGCTAAGGTTTGCCATAAATTTCGGCTGCTCATAAATATCTGAAAGTCGAATATCTCCACTCAAGAAGCCATCTAAATTTAATTGGTATTGAGCAAAAAGACTATCCAAATTGGATACATTAAAATCGCTAAAATTTAATTTAAGTACATCATTGGGATTTGGAGAAATAATACCATTAATACTCAGACTTTGTTTTTTGTGGTACATGCTGAAATTGTCTAAAATAATAGAATCACCAATAAAACGTATTTTGTTTTGGTTATCAAAAGCCCATTGCATATCATCTATGGTAACTAAACCATATACAATTTTAGAACGAATACTATTGATATCTGCAAAGCTGAAATAGCCTCTTAGATCTCCACTATTCTGGTGAATTTCCTCATTATTATCCCAAAACAGAGAATAATTAATGCTATCATCATAAGCAATAGTATTTAAATAGAGATTTTCTATTCCGAGACTGTCGTTGATACCCACAAAAGAACTTCCTAAATTAACATAAATATTACTGTTAAAGCTTTCTCCTTTAATAAAGAAATCTTGAAATTGAATGTTTTTATAGCCGATGTGTTCAGCTCCACCCTTTAAGCTAAAAGTATTAAATACTGCATTATAATCCCCTGTGAAAAGGACGCTGTCGGACATTTCAAGTTCAGGAATAAAGATATCAAAAAGAATTTTTGGTTTTTTGAAAAAGATTGAATATTCAAACTCTTGTTCAGAAAATACTATTTCATCATCCTCTTTCTTTTTACTGTATGAAGGGAAATAATCATCAACAAAAAGTGCTATAGATTGATCGAGGCTAGAAAAGTGAATTTTCCCCTCAACTGTACAATCTAAAACATCTGATTCCAGCCTGATTTCTTTCTGTGCATCTTCTTTTTCACTGATAGTAAACAAAATATCATCTACGCTATAGCTTTTCTGGTTCTCTTTAAAGATAACTTTAGGGACGGTAATATTACCTATCATACTATCAATAGTATTTCCTTGGAAATCCCCTGTTATGTCAGCTATAATAACAGCAGAACTATCTCTTTGTGTAAAGTTCAGTTTTCTCAAATGAGCTTCATTCACTTCTGCAACAAACTCATAACTATCCATCTCCTTCCCTAATAATATTTTCCCATCCAATTCCATATCCAAATACTTATCCTTAACACTAAGTCTTGCAATAATGTCTTTAGGATTTAAACTTGCGTCAATATCAATATTGTTATAGGTATAATTATTATAATTGATAGCTGAAATATTTCCTTCCACCTTAAGTATCAGATTTGCCATATCTGACCCTGAACCTTGCATTTTTACATCCAGAGAAGCCTTTCCAATATCAGAATTATCGGTGATATAACCTAATGCTAGTTCGTCTGCTTTAAGATTTCCGGAATAGCTTAGCAAGGATGTTTCTGGATTTTGACTCAGATGTGCATCAAAAACAGCATTGCCTAAACGTGATTGGACATTGAGATTTGCATTCAAATCTTCCAAATCTCCTTCCACAAAACCTTGTGCACGAACAATCCCCATTGAACGGATATTTTCGTTAAGCTTCAATTTTTCTCCTCCTGGAAGATAAATATCATGAATATCACGAGGCCCTATGCTTAGGTAATGTATTTCAGATTTAGTATAAAATTGGTCAAAGTCTGCTAAATTCTGTAAGTGAAAATTCCCTCTTAAACGAGAAAGGATTCCAAAATGCAAGAAAAACTCTTTAGTATGTAAATCATTAATAGAACCATACACTTTTCCGCCAAGACTAAGCATATTATTCATACCGTCGAGTGCTTCGGCAAAATATGCAATATCTTGCATCGAAATTTTTGCTCTGCTGAAATCTGCGCCCAACTTCACTTTATTCACAAAATCCTGAAAATCTTTTACGGAAGAATAAAACATGGCAAATTTCATGATTATCTCTGAATTATTCGTACGCAAACTAAGTTTATCCGCAAAAAAATAGGATGGAGTAAGCATAATGTTAGGACTTTTCATCTCTTTTAACACAAAGCCGCTTCTCTCTTTTAAACTTAGTTTTTCAATGCTTGCACTTAAGGTCGAAGCACTAAATATCAAATCTTTTGCATGTAAAAAAATCTTTTCTGCTTGTAAATTATTGAAATTAATAGCTTTTTCAATTTTAATATCCTTATTTTCATTTACTAAACTGTATTTTGCATCATACAAAAACAAATGTTTAACTCTAAGAATAAAGGGAACAGAGGATGTTTTATCTTCTTTTTCATCAGTGGCAAAAGCCTTGAATAATATTTTAAAATTAAAATCATCCTCCCCTTCGTACCAGCACATATTTACTTCAGGTCTTATTAGTCTGATAGACCTAAAGCCAAAATCGCTACTTAATACTTTAATAAAATCTAATTCCAAGAAAATAGATTCTACTTTCAAAAAATCTGCTTTTCTATGGTCTTTAATCAGTACATCTTTCAATTCAACATCAAGAAAAAAATGCAATTGCAGTTCACCAATTTCCACTTCTGTTTGCATTTTTTTTGACAGATATGCTGTCGTTTGCTCCACTACAAATTGCTGAACAATAGGCATACGTAGTATCACAGACAATAAAGCCGGCAGTGTAAAAAACAGCAGAAAAGCTGTAACAAATATTATTTTGTAATTCTTTTTTATATCTTTGTTAATTAATAATTATACCATAAACGTAAATGAGCATCAAAATATTGGCAATTGAATCTTCATGTGATGACACTTCTGCAGCTGTCTCTTCTGACACTCTTATCTTATCAAACATCATTGCCAACCAAGATGTTCACAAAAAATATGGAGGTGTTGTTCCTGAATTTGCATCACGAGCACACCAACAACATATTATACCGGTTGTTTATACGGCATTATCAACGGCAAAGATACACAAAAATCAACTCGATGCCATAGCTTATACCAGAGGTCCTGGATTATTGGGTTCTTTACTTGTAGGTAGCTCATTTGCAAAGACTTTAGCCTTGGCATTAGATATTCCATTGATAGAAGTTGATCATCTTAAAGCACATATTTTAGCACATTTTGCAGAGGAAGAAGAGATGGAAATTCCTGAATTCCCCTTTCTTTGTCTGCTTGTTTCTGGTGGACACAGTATGATAGTAAAAATGCTCAGTCATACCCAAATGGAAGTATTAGGACAAAGCATTGACGATGCTGCTGGTGAAGCTTTCGATAAAGCAGCCAAGATTATGGGATTAGCATATCCTGGTGGTCCCGAGATTGATAGACTTGCTAAAAAAGGAAATCCAAAAGCTTTTCGTTTTTCAAAAGCAAATATAAAAGACCTCAATTTCAGTTTCAGTGGATTAAAAACATCTTTTTTGTATTTTCTTCGTGATGAGTTGAAAAAAAATCCTGATTTTATTGAAGCTAATAAAGCTGATTTGACAGCATCAATACAAGATGCCATTGTTTCTTCTCTACTAGAAAAAATCAGTCTAGCAGTGGAACAAACAGGCATTAGAAGAGTTGCTATTGCAGGCGGAGTTTCTGCTAATTCATACTTAAGAGAACAACTGCATGAAACGGCAAAAAAAATTGGAGCAAAAGTCTATGTTCCTAAATTTAAACTTAGCACTGACAACGCTGCAATGATTGCCATTGCTGCTTATTACAAATATCTTGACAAGGATTTTTCCACACAAGATGCAATTCCATACAGCAGAAGTTTTTACAAATAAATGAGAGATAAATATTTACATATCATTATACTCCTATCTCTTATCTCAACATTTGCTTATACGCAGGATTTAAAAGATTCACTTTTTTTGGAAAAATGCATACGAAAAAACAGAATTTCACAATTCGACTATATTGTATCTACGAATCCGTTAATAATGCTTTGGGGTTCTGTTCCTTTAAGCAGTGAATACCGGATAATGAATGAAATTAGAACAGGCAATAAAACTTCTGTAAATATTGGTGGAGCATATCTTGGAAAAGGCTTATTCTTTCACATGCAGGACAAAGCATACAACAGTATAGCCGTTTCCAGTTTTGCTTTGCGTGGATATCGTGTTCAAGTGATGTACAAGTTTTATCTGTCAGATTGGGACACACCTCCTGATGGAGTATATATCGGACCCTATTTTTCTTTGGCTGAGGCAAAATTATCCTATCGCCAAGGCCGAATTGCAAATGATTATACTTTAATTCGCCAACGCAATTATAGTTTTGTGTTGGGTTATCAATACGAAGCTTTTAATGGCTTTTGTTGGGATATATTTTTTGGAATTGGATATAAAGATAATGAGTGGATTGAGTATCCAGCGACTAATCGTTTTGTTTCTATTCCGCAAAGCGATATGCCTGACTTTTATAATTCACATATAAAATACGTTATAGGATTAAATATTGGTTATCTAGTAAAATAAATAGACGAAAAATGAAAAAAATCGAAATGATTACATCTAAAGGTTCAATGAAATTTGAACTTTATGAAAAAGAAACTCCAAAAACAGTGGAGAATTTTGTAAAACTATCAAAAGAAGGCTTTTACGACGGCTTGCATTTCCATCGAGTGCTTCCTTCCTTTGTCATTCAAGGAGGTTGTCCATTTTCAAAAGACATGAGCAATCCTCGCGTTGGTACTGGGGGACCTGGTTACAGCATTGATTGTGAAACTGCTGCAGAAAAACAATACCATGACAGAGGTGTACTTTCAATGGCACATGCCGGAAAAAACACTGGCGGTTCGCAGTTTTTCATCTGCCACAATAGAGATAATACACAACATTTAGACGGAGTGCATACTTGTTTTGGAAAAATCTATGAAGGCGATGAATTTATTGATAATATTGAACAAGGAGATAAAATAATAAGCATTAAAATTGTGGAGGAATAAAATATGTCATTTCAACTTAGTGGAAAACTCATCAAAATATATGATGAAAATCAAATCAATGCTAGTTTTAAAAAACGGGAATTTGTAATTGAAAAAACAGAAAATAATTTTACCGATTACATCAAATTCCAATTAGTTCAGGACAAAACTGATATAATAAGTGCTTTTAAACTCGGTGATGAAATTACTGTTGACTTTAACATTAAAGGCAATCAGTGGAAAGATTCCTATTTTGTAAATTTACAAGCATGGAAAATAAAAACTGCTGATAATAATGCAGCTCCAGCAACTTCTTCGGAAAGTTTTCCATCATTGGAAGATATTCCGCCAGAAAGCGACAGCGACGATCTTCCTTTTTAGGCCTTAGAGTATTCTAATCCGCCAAGGTAACGCTCTGCTTCAATAGCAGCCATACAACCGCTTCCAGCAGCTGTAGTTGCTTGCCTAAACACACTGTCTTGAATATCTCCGGCAGCAAAAACTCCTAGGATATTGGTTTGTGTTGAATTAGCTTTGGTTATAATATATCCGCTTTCATCCATCTCCAAATATTCTTTAAATAAATCAGAGTTAGGCTTATGTCCAATAGCAACAAAGAAGCCATCAATATTTATAGTTTTTTCTTTATCGTTTTTTACATCATGTAATTTAAGTCCAGTTACTGCTTTTGTAAAACCTTCCTCCTTCCCAAGAATTTCTTTCGGGATATGACTCCACAATATTTCAATTTTTGGATTTTGTATTACTCTGTTCTGCATGGTTTTAGATGCTCTTAACTCATCTCTGCGATGAATCAAATAGACTTTATTACAGATATTTGAAAGATAGGAAGCTTCTTCACAGGCAGTATCACCTCCTCCAACAACTGCAACATCTTTTCCTTTATAGAAGAAGCCATCACAGGTTGCACAAGCAGAAACGCCGTAACCATTGTACTTAGCTTCCGACTCCATTCCTAACCACTTGGCAGAAGCACCTGTAGCAATAATAATGGTATCTGCTTCAATCGTTTTACCATCATCTGCCTGAGCAATAAAAGGTCTTTTTGACAAATCCACTTTAACTATTGACCCAAAGCGAATATCTGTTCCAAAGCGAGCAGCTTGTTCTTTCATTTCTTCCATCATATCACTTACTGGCTCATATGCCCGTGATATCCGCGTAGCGGTTTACGATGGAAAGAT
>CAZJZP010000048.1:0-11973 GCA_964550505.1 uncultured Prolixibacteraceae bacterium
CTCTGCTAGAAAAAAATTGTAAGTCAATCATTATACAGCACTAAACCAATTATTTTTTGTATATCCAGAATTTCCAAGCCACTAAACTAAGGAAAAGCAATTTGGAGTTCGATTACTAACTTTATTCAACAGCTTCTCAAATATCTTGTTTTTTTATTGGCTATTCAGTGATTAATATTACTTTTGCAGGCAGAATTAATTGACATATTTTTATAGCTACGGATTGATGATAAACAGAAGGTTCTTACGTATCAAAGCATTAATGCAATATTATGCGCATACGCAGACGGAAAACAAAACATTTGTTGAAACAGAAAAGCAATTATTACAAAGCATTAATAAAGTGTATGAACTGTTTATATATCAGCTTAGTTTCTTGATGGAAATTTTCTATTTCGCCGAAAATATGATGCAGGAAGCTAAAAATAAGCACCTCCCCACTGAAGAAGAGAAAAATCCAAATACCCGTTTTGTTGATAATGCCATTTATAGAATGATAGCTGAAAATAAGAACTATAAAAAACTTCTGGGAGCATACGCAATCAATTGGAAAGAGGATGAGGAGATTATCCGAAAAATGTATAAAGAAATCAGACAATCCCGAACTTTTCAGGAATACATGGTAAAACCAGCTGATTTTGAGCAGGATAAAACCTATGCTGTTCAGCTTTTTAAAGCATGGGTTACCAGTTCTCATATCTTACACAATAAATATGAAGAAATGAATATTCATTGGTACGATGACTTTTATATGGCAAACAATCTGGTTATTAAATTTATTCAAAGCATAACAACGGATTGGAATGAAGAAACGGCTTTTCCAAAATTGTTAGGAGAAGATGATGCTGCAAAAAACGAAGATATCGTTTTTGTTAAAAAACTATTGAGTGAAGCCACTACGAAAGATGCTGAAATAGAGAAAATAATCTCTGCTTTTCTTACTAATTGGGAACCCGAAAGAATCGCTTTACTCGATATGCTTATTATGAAATTGGCAGTGGTAGAATTCTTGTATTTTCCATCTATCCCTGTTAAAGCGACGCTGAATGAATATATAGAAATTTCAAAAGAATACAGCACGCCCAAAAGTAAGATATTTATAAACGGAGTGCTGGATAAGATTATCAGAGATTTAAAAGAAAAAGGCAAATTGAATAAAAGCGGAAGAGGGCTAAAAGAAAATTAATTTTTGTATTTTTGCCAATTGATAATAAAAACCTTAACACAAAAACAATGAAAAGATTAGTATTTTTTGTTTTTATATTAAATACCGTTTTCTTTCTCTCTTGTGGAAATAAGAGTAAAGAAGAAAAAACAATTCCAACAGATGTTGTTAATAATACTAACACTGCTGATGGGAAAACACAAAAGAAACAAGCTGCTTTTGAGTTTGAAAAAATAGAACATGATTTTGGAAAGATAATTGAAGGAGAAAAACTAACTTATGGTTTTAAATTTAAAAATATCGGGAATGCCGATTTAATCATTACAGCAGCTGAAGCTACTTGTGGTTGTACCGTTCCTGAATATCCTAAAAAACCAATTTCTCCTGGTGAAGAAGGAATTATAAAAGTAATGTTCAATAGCAGCAACAGAAAAGGAATGCAAAATAAACCCATTACAATTATCGCAAACACACAACCAAGTTCGGTTGTGCTTCGAATTAAAGCGATGGTTGTTCAACCTTAAATATGAAAATTATGAATTTACTGAATTATTTATTAATGTTTCCTCAAGAAGGATCCGAAGGTGGTGGCGGATTTATGTCGTTTTTACCATTATTACTTATTATTGTTGTTTTCTATTTCTTTTTTATTCGCCCACAATCACGAAAAAATAAAGAATTGCAGAAATTTCGTCAAGGATTACAAAAAGGAGATAAGATAATTACTGCTGGCGGAATACACGGAAAAGTGCTAGAAGTTCAGGAAACAACAGTTGTTATTGAAGTCGAAGGACAAACTCGTCTTAAAGTAGAAAAATCAGCTGTTAGTGCTGATGCAAGTCAGGTGATTAAATAATAAGGCTTGACGTGAAACAAGAAAAAGAAAGCAAAAGAAGTCCTTTCATTTTTCGCCATACAAATATGAAAGCTAAAATCTCGGTTTTTCTTATTTGTTTGATTATTTCTTCTTTTATTTGGTTTCTAATCAAGATGTCAAAAGAATATTCCTATGATTTTGTTTATCAGATTGAATTTAATGAACAGGAACAGCACAAAAACATCATCAATGCATCCACAAACACCCTTGTTTTTCAGGTAAATACACAAGGGTTCAAACTTTTAAGGATGTATTTTGGTGAAAAGGAAAGGAAATTGACAATTGATGTTTCTGCCCTGGATTTTAAGCAAATGGAAGGATATAAAGAGGCGTCAGTGAAAAGCGTAGCTTTGTTTAAGCAACAAATTCAAACCTATAAATTGCGTCCTGAAGATTTTAGTATTAGTAATGATTTTGTTTATTTCAGAACAAAGGAAATGCAAGGGAAAAAACTCCCGGTTAAATTAAATGCTGATATTGATTGTGAGGAATCCTACAAAATAGCCCAAAAGATAGAAATTAAACCCGATTCAGTTTACTTTTATGCTTCTGAAGAAGTCTTACAAAAGACAAATTTTGTGGAAACCGAATTACTAAAAATACAAAATCTTTCAAAATCAACATCGCTTCCACTTTCTTTGCAAGCAAAAGACGGGCTATTGAGCACCGATAAGGTTTTACTAGAAATAGTGGTGGAAAAATATACAGAGAAAACACAGGAATTGCCTATAGAAATCCGTTATGACAGCTTGGAATTAGAGAAAAAAGCGGAGATTCGAATTTTTCCTTCTGAGGTGGAGCTGCGTCTTCATGTGCCTGTTTCCCAATATAAAAATTTGAAGATAGAAGAACTAAAAGCCTATGTTTTCTTTAATCAAAAAGCAGCAACAAATGAACGCTTAAAAATTCAGGTGGACGGTATTCCTGATAATGTGGAATTGCTTCGTATTATGCCCGAAACAGTTGAATTTATCATATTAAAATAACAAAATGAAAATTGGATTAAGCGGAGGTATCGGAACAGGAAAATCAACCGTGGCAAAAATATTCGCTGCGATGAATATCCCTGTTTATAATGCTGATGAAAAAGCCAAAAGTTTTTATGCTAATCCAAAAATTGCCCAGGAAATTGCAGAACGATTTTCGCTGAAATTGGACAAAAATAAGAGGATAAATCTTAAAGACTTAGCAGCTGTTGCTTTTTCAAACAAAAACAATCTTCAATATCTTAATAATCTGATTCATCCTTTGGTAACAGCTGATTTTGAAGAATGGTGCATGAGGCAAAAATCACCTTATGTGCTTATGGAATCTGCTATTATTTATGAAGCAAATCTATCCCATCTTTTCGACAGAATAATCATAGTGGCTGCAAGCGAAGAACTTGTCATTAAGCGTATAATGGAAAGAGATGCAATGAAAGCCGAACAAATACAGCAGCGTAAATCCATGCAATGGAAACAAAGTGAGAAAATCAGCAAAGCAGATTATATTATTGAAAATAATGCAGAGAAAGCAGTAATTCCTCAGATAATGAAAATCCATCAAGATATTATAGCAGATATTCAATCATCCCAATAATACTTAGCGAATAATCTTTATACTAAATAAAGGATAATTTCGTTTGATAATATCAAAGTATAATACTATTTTTACAGCATGAAGCAGCACAGCAAATACCGTCTTTTAATAATTAGCTTAGTTTTTGCTTTTTTATGGATGTCAATCCCAGCAAAAGCACAAATTGGTGGTTCTGCTGCCTATGATTTTCTAAATCTAAGCAACTCTTCCCGGATAAGCGCGATGGGAAGTGATTTTTTGAGTATTTATGATGATGATATTTCTTTAGTATTGGCAAATCCCTCCTTAATTAATAAGGAAATGCATAATGATTTAAGCTTGAATTTTGTTAATCATTTTGCCGGAATTAATTATGGTTACACCACTTATTCCAGAACATTTGACAAACAAGGTTCCTTTGCGGCTTCTTTACAATATATTAATTATGGAGAATTTACCTATGCCGATCCCAGTGGATTAACCTCTGGAAGTTTTACTGCCAATGAAATGGCTTTTGTTTTGGGCTGGTCGAAACAACTAGCAGAAAAACTCTTTATCGGAGTAAATATTAAAAGCATGTATTCACAGCTTGAGCAATACAAATCTTCCGCTGTGGCAAGTGATTTGGCTCTCAGTTATGTCGGTTTTGAGAAGGATTTCTGTGCCTCGCTTATCGTGAAAAATATCGGACGACAAATAAAACCATACGTTGAAGGAAATATTGAACCCTTACCCTTTGAAATACAGTTGGGAATTACCAAAAAGCTGGAACATGTCCCTTTTCGATACTCCATTATGCTAGATAATTTGCAAAAATGGGATTTAAGCTATGAAGATCCAACAAATCCAAAGCAAACGGTTGATCCTCTCACCGGAGAAGAAATTAAGGAACGCGGTTTATTTGTTTTTGGAGATAAAGCTCTTCGCCACTTAAGTATAGGAGGAGAAATGCTGCTAGGGAAAAACATGAGTTTCAGACTTGGATACAATTTTAGAAAGCGAAAAGAAATGGTCGTTGATACCCGATTAGGAATGACCGGTTTTTCCTGGGGTTTTGAAATAAAAGTGTCGAAATTCAGAATATCCTATGCCCGAGCTGCTTATCACTTGGCAGGTGCACCCAATGTTTTTACTGTAACCACCAGTATATCTGATTTTAAGAAGGATTAAAGTGGCAGAAATTCAAATTCATATTGATAAAGATTCCGGTTTTTGCTTTGGTGTTGTTAACGCCATTGAAATTGCTGAGCGTGAATTAAAAGAAAACGGAGAGTTATACTGTTTGGGTGATATTGTGCACAACAATATGGAAGTAGAACGCTTGCAAAAAAAAGGCCTGAAAATTATCAGCCATGAAGAATTAAAAAAATTGAAAAATGTTGCGGTACTCATTCGTGCACATGGTGAACCGCCAATCACTTACAAAACAGCTTACGAAAATAATATCCGCTTAATTGATGCATCTTGTCCTGTTGTTTTACAATTGCAAAATGCTATCCGTTTGGGTTTTGAAGAAGCACAAAAAAACGGAACGCAATTAGTGATTTATGGTAAAAAAGGACATGCAGAAGTAATTGGTTTGGAAGGGCAGGTTTTCGATAAGGCAATGGTAGTTAATGAGTTGAAAGACCTACAACAGTTGGATTTTTCAATTCCAATTTACTTGTATTCGCAAACTACACAAAGTTTATACGGCTATCAGCAACTTATTGAAGCAATAAAAACAGCATATCATAAGCAAGGAAATAATCCAGATACTTTTCTCAAGGTACACCATAGTATTTGTTCTAAGGTTTCAAACCGAAGCCAACAAATTAAAGAATTTGTAAAAGAGAAAGACTTGGTTTTTTTTGTTAGTGGAAGAAAAAGTTCAAATGGAAGAGTTTTATTTGAAATTGCGAAATCAGTTAACCATAATACCCATTTTATTTCTTCTCCTGAAGAAATAAGCAATGATTTGTTTTTAAAAAATATCACAACTATTGGGATTTGTGGTGCAACTTCAACTCCGAAATGGTTAATGGAAGAAACAGCTACCTATATCAAAACTCATTTTATCTAAAAAATATCGGTGAAAACCCAAAGGGAAAACCCATTTCTCTCTAATATTTAATGTGTTTTGTTTTTTTATTTAAATAATTATATCTAATTTTGCAGCCCCAATTTAAAAATAGTTAATAGATGTTTAATCGCTGTTCGTGTAAATTCAAATTGGGTATGCGAGCATACAAATTTTAATTAGATGACCGAAAAGGAAATTACAAACAAAACAGAAGAGCTGGAAGAACAAAAAGTAGAAGAAACAGCTACTGAAAACCAAGCTCAAAATCAAACAGAAGCTACTGAAGAGAAAAAAGAAGAAGTTGTGGAAGCAAAAGAAGAGCCTCAAGCAACAGAAGCTAAAGAAGTGGTAGCCGAAGAAAAAAAGGAAGAGCTTGTTGAAGCAAAAGAAGAAAAACAAGAAGAGCCTCAAGCAACAGAATCTAAAGAAGTGGTAGCCGAAGAAAAGAAAAAAGAAGTAAAAAAAGAAGAAGAAAAGAAAAGCTATATTGCCCCTCAAGATCAAGATTTTGATTGGGATTCTTATGGTAAAGATGAAGACGAATACTCTAAAGATGAGCGTCAAAAACTAGAAAACGTGTATGATAAAACCCTTAGCTCTATTACGGAGCAACAGGTAATAGACGGTACGGTTATCGATGTTACAGATAGAGAAGTATTTGTCAATATTGGTTATAAATCCGACGGCGTTATTCCGCGTTCAGAAGTTCGATATAATCCCGATTTGAAAATTGGTGATATATTAGAAGTTTATGTAGAAAGTCAAGAAGATGTTTCAGGACAATTAATGCTTTCTCATAAGAAAGCCAGAGTACTTCGTTCTTGGGAAAGAGTTAATTCTGCGTTGGATAATGATGAAATTATTAACGGTTATGTTAAATGCAGAACCAAAGGTGGTTTGATTGTTGACGTTTTTGGCGTAGAAGCATTCTTGCCTGGTTCTCAAATTGATGTAAAACCAATTAGAGATTATGATATTTATGTTGGTAAAACCATGGAATTCAAGGTTGTAAAAGTTAACCATGAATTTAAAAATGTGGTAGTATCACATAAAGCTTTGATTGAAGATGAATTAGAGCAACAAAAATCAGAAATCATTGCCAAATTAGAAAAAGGACAAATCTTAGAAGGTATCGTTAAAAATATTACATCTTATGGTGTCTTTATTGATTTAGGTGGTGTTGATGGATTAATTCATATCACAGACCTTTCTTGGGGACGTATTAATCATCCAGAAGAAGTGGTTCAATTAGATGAAAAAATCAATGTTGTTATCTTAGATTTTGATGAAGATAAGAAACGAATTGCACTAGGATTGAAACAATTAACAGATCATCCTTGGGAAGCCCTAGATAAAGAGCTTAAAGTAGGTGATAAAGTTAAAGGAAAAGTAGTGGTATTAGCAGATTATGGTGCTTTTGTTGAAATTGCTCCAGGAGTAGAAGGATTAATTCACGTTTCTGAAATGTCTTGGTCACAACATCTTCGTTCAGCTCAAGAGTTTATTAAAGTAGGAGACGAAATTGAAGCTGTTATTCTTACACTAGATAGAGAAGAAAGAAAAATGTCCTTGGGTATCAAACAACTTATTCCTGATCCATGGGAAAATATTAAAGAAAAATATCCTGTTGGCTCTAAGCACAAATCCAATGTTCGTAATTTCACAAACTTTGGAATATTTGTTGAGTTAGAAGAAGGAGTTGACGGACTAATTCATATTTCTGATTTGTCATGGTCTAAGAAAATCAAACATCCTGCTGAATTTACACAGATAGGTGCTGAAATGGAAGTTGTTGTCTTAGAAGTAGATGTTGAAAACAGAAGACTAAGCTTAGGACACAAACAATTGGAAGAAAATCCATGGGATGTATTTGAAACAGTATTCACCCTTGATTCTGTCCATGAAGGAACGGTTCAAAATATCAACGATAAGGGAGCAGTTATTACTCTTCCTTACGGTGTTGAAGGATTTGCTCCAACAAGACATCTTCAAAAAGAAGACGGTTCAACCGTTAAGCAAGATGAAACTATTGATTTTAAAGTGATAGAATTCTCTAAAGAGAATAAAAAAATCATGCTTTCACACAGCCGAATCTTCCAAGATGAAATTGCTGATACTAAGTCAAAAGAAAAACAGGAAGAGAAAAAGAAGACTGCAGCAACGAAGAAACAAGTGAAAAAGATAAAAGATAATGTTGAGAAAACAACGCTCGGAGATATCGAAGCACTTGCTAGTCTTAAGTCTGATATGGAAGAAGAAGAAAAGCAAAAATAAAAAAACAATAATTTCTTTAAAAAAAACCGAATTGTATTCGGTTTTTTTTATTTTTGTACTAACCAAATTTAGAAAATATGATGAAAAAATTACTCTTATTATGTGTTTTTATTGGTGCAATTCAATTTGCTCAAGCACAATGTACGCCCAATCCAGCATTAACCCAAGCAGGTATTTATCCTGATACCATCACGAATTTACCATTAGCAGCAGCTACTTCTCCTTATTTAGCTCAAATTGATGCTGTTATCCCAACTGATACTGTCGTTGATATTATGGGTACTACCCAAACGGTAGCTATAGATTCTATTGGTGTAACTGGCGTAGCTGGACTACCTGCTGGCTTTAGTTATGCTACCAATACTGCTTCCGGCTTTTGGCAAGGTGGAACATCTGGATGTTTGATAATCCAAGGAAATCCAACCCAAGCGCAAGTTGGAATCTATCAATTGGACATCTACATTGAATCGTATGGAAATATTCAAGGATTCTCTGCACCCGTTCAAAGAGACACCTTATCAGCTTACAGAATTGACATTCGTGATTCTTCCCAAGTAAGCATTTATAGCATAGAAAAAGAAGATTTTTCTGTTTCTCAAAACTATCCAAATCCTTTTTCTAAGCAAACAGAAATTACCATTAATTCTCCCAAAAATACAACAGCAGAATTAGTTGTTTATGATGTAATAGGGAATCGAATTTCTACTTCTATTCATAACGTTAAAAGAGGAGAAAATGCTATTACCTATCATGCAGATAATTTAGTACAAGGAATATATATTTATCAAGTAAAACTTGAAAATCAACTTATTACCAAAAGAATGATAATAGGTCGATAAATGTCATTCTCTTTACAAATTTTAGGTAGCAGCGCTGCTGTACCTACAAAAGAAAGAAAATTGAGCGCTCATGTATTGAATGTACGTGAGCGTTTGTTTTTAATTGATTGCGGAGAAGCTACTCAAATGCAAATGCGAAGCTATGGAGTTAAATTTCAACGCATACAGCATGTTTTTATTTCTCATTTACATGCCGATCACTATCTTGGCTTAATCGGCTTCTTGTCAACACTTAATCTTTTGGGAAGAGAGAAAACGATGTATCTATACGCAGATGCGAGATTAGAGGGTATTCTTCAGCAACATTTTAGTGTTTCCGATACAGTATTACGTTATCCGCTTGTTTTTCATCCTTTACAAGAAAACACTTCGGAATGCCTGTTAGAAAACGAAAGTCTTAGCGTGCATTCTTTTCCACTCAAGCATAGAATTCCTTGTTGGGGTTTTGTTTTTAAGGAAAAAGCTTTCCCCTTAAATTTAGATAAAAAACTGTTGGAAAAATACGATATTCCACATGAAAAAATGGAGGAAATAAAACAAGGAAAAGATTATTATACTCCTGAAGGAATATGCATTCCAAATAATAAACTTGTTTTAGCTCCCAAAAAAGCATATTCTTTTGCCTATTGCTCTGATACCGCTTATGACGAAAGTATTATTCCCTATATTAAAGAGGTTGATCTCTTAATGCATGAAGCAAGTTTTACGAAAGAATTACAAAGACTGGCCGAAGAAAAAATGCATTCTACAAGCCTTGACGCTGCAAAGATTGCCTTAAAAGCAGAAGTTGGAAAACTCATTCTTACACATTTTTCTGCCAGATATAAAGATACTTCCATTATTCTTCAGCAGGCAAAAGAAATTTTTGATAATACAATTTTAGGAGAAGAAGGTAAAATAATAAGGTGCAGATAAATTAATACCAAGTAGGACTGGATCGCCTGTTCTTGATTATGTAGTTCTTATTTATAGGCATTGTATGTCGCTTCAGACGTTTTTGATATGAACTCTTATGACCTGTTGTCATACCCCTTCTTTTAACCATGCGTTTATATGTTCTATATTGAGAAGGTCTACAAGAAACAGCCATGCTAATAATGAAAATAGCAGCTAAATAGAGTGATGTCCGCTTTCTTCTTAGTTTCATTTGAAATGCCCTTTGTTTATACTTTAAGTTTAATGTGTAAAAATACATTTTTTTTTTAAACTAAAAAAGAAAAACAATTTTTTTTTCTTTTCTATATTAGCTCTTTTGATAAAAGATTATTTCTATAAAGGCGTTGTAACAATATTTAGGTACGATATTTTTTTTTACATTTGCAACTTAAATTGTGTACATTCATGTTAATAAAACAAATCTTCATTAATAAAAACAATATTACTTCGATAAAAAACACTCTTAAAATAATAGGCATAGTCTTTTTTTATTGCTGTCTTTCTTCTCATGCTTTAGCTCAAAACACCTATCCTAAGTTTATTTACGAAAGCATGAACGACAGCATGGATTTAGCTAATTCTTTCTATGATTGTAGCGACTCTCTTTCGCATTTGTTTTCAGCTTCTGATTTGTACGAGGAATGGGCAACAGATAAGGTGTATTTTAAGGAAAAAGACCTTAGTGAAATGGAAGATAGCTTGCATATTATCTTAACTTATGGCGATCATTATTACACCCATCCATTTAAAGGACAAGTTACTTCAAAATTTGGCTGGCGAAGATATCGTTACCACTACGGAATAGATGTCAATCTTAATACCGGCGATACTGTTCTTGCTGCTTTTGATGGTATGGTTCGTTTTGCTGAATATAATAAAGGCGGATTTGGAAATGTGGTGGTTATCCGACATATTAACGGTATTGAAACACTTTATGCTCACCTCTCGAAAATTTTAGTGGATACAAATCAAATAATAAAATCAGGAGAAATTATTGGTCTTGGAGGAAATACAGGTCGTTCTTATGGTTCGCATCTGCATTTTGAAACCCGATTTCTCGGAAATGCTTTTGATCCTGAAAAAATTATCGATTTTCAAACATTCAGCCTTAAAAATGACACATTGAAATTTACGAAAGACGATTTTAATTACTTGAAAAAATATAAATCATCTTCTGTTTCTGCTCCAGTTGTTACAGATGGCAATGCAACGTATCATGTCGTCCGCAGAGGAGATACACTTTCCGGAATTGCCGTAAGGTATGGAACCTCTGTAAGCAGACTTTGTCAGCTGAACGGCATTTCCAGAAATACAGTTTTACAATTGAATCAAAAAATTCGAGTAAAATAATTTTTTCTTAATAAAGAATAATTAAATTTGCAATCGAATGGTGCGTTTTTATCTTTTGATGAAAGCGATAATAGGGAATCAGGTGTGAATCCTGAACAGTACCCGCTGCTGTAAACTCTATCACTTTTTTGAATAGCTATCCACTGATAATCTCCTCCGATTGTTGGGAAGGAATTCAAAAAAAGAGTAAGTCAGAAGACCTGCCATTTAGTTAATGCTTTCGGGATTAAAGGCGAAGAATTTAATTTTACTTTCTTTGTATTCTCCCGTTAGTTGAAGTAATTGAATGTTTAATTATTAAAACTAACACAATGAAAAAACAATTTGTATTTCTTATGGCGATTATGTGCTTATCGCTGATTTCACTAAAAACACAAGCGCAAATACCTTTTTCAATGGTAATAACTGAGAACACTTATGGTAGCGGCAGTAATCAACTAATGTGTGTCGTTGATTTTGATTCCGATTCCATAGGAACAGACAGCAGCTTTGCTTGGATATTACAGTTTGATGGCGATTCATTAAGTGGCGATTCTATTCTTTATGCACTTGCTTCCTGTGATAGCAATTTTAGCGTTGATATTGTAAGCGGCTTTTTGAATAATATCAGCTATACCAAAGCAAGTCAAACATACACGAACCCAAATATCGGTTGGTTTGCTATTTACGAATCAACAGACGGACAAAATTGGGATTGGAACGGAGGCTTAACCGATAGCGTTGGAAATATGGAATGGATTGCCTTTGTTGTTATGGATCCGAATACATTTCAGGCAGATATTAATGTGCCGATGAGTTGTTTAGGAATACAGCAAAAAACTGTCGTAGAAAAACTTCCAATTTATCCAAATCCTGCAAAAAACATTGTTTATATTCCGGAAAATGGATGGTTGGAGATTTATAGTTTAGA
>CAZJZP010000049.1:0-6818 GCA_964550505.1 uncultured Prolixibacteraceae bacterium
GCAAATACGATGCTGACGGCAATGAAGGTTTATGGTTTTTTGTTGACAGCAAATATGACGCAGACAAATTAATTTATTTTGTTGATAGTAAATATGATGCTGATTTATTGATTTATTTTTCTTCTAGCAAATATGACGCAGAATGGAGAAACAACAACAAGAAACAGTTAATGTATTGATTAACAACATCATAAAATCTACAAAATGAATAAAATTACATTTCTCACAATCCTGTTTATTGCACTATTTTCCATGCAATCTATTGCTCAGAAAGTATATACTGTTGATTATGAATCACAGGCTGATGTTACGGTTTATGTAGTGGATTACGAATCTCAATGCGACTTGAAAGTGTATAAAGTAGATTACGAATCTCAAGCTGGGGACAATGATGGTACTTGGTACTTTGTAGATTACGAATCTCAAGCCGACAAGACAATTTACTTTGTTGACTATGAATCGCAAGCTGATTTAAAAATCTATTTTGTGGATTATGAATCACAGGCTGGATGGAAAAACTCAAGTAAACAGCATTTAATGTATTGAGATTATTAAATTAATCTTTAATATTTTTCACTTTAATATCCAATGCAAAGTATTTTTTAGGCTTTTCATTGGATATTTTATATTCTTTCGGATAAGAATCAGGTAATAGAACAGCACATAAAGTATTTGATACATGATATAGGCGCTGGTGCAAGTTTTTCGGCAAAGCTTCTAAAATAGCTCGTAAAACACTCCAACGTACCTGTTCAGGACTAAATGCATAATCGTGCCAAACAATAATGGAATCCTTGTTCTTACGTAAATCCAATATTTTCTTTGTATCTCTTTTCACAGCTTCATAATGATGATCTCCATCAATAAAAATCATATCGTATTTGCCCATTTCGTTGGGATTAATCTTGGCAGCATCCATAAACAAATGCTTGACATTGGGTTTGTTTTTAGAAAAGAAGCGATGCATGGCGATATAATCTTCCGCTAAACCTTGTTCCCGCATTTCTTCATCAGGGAGATTTAATGTAGTGCAGCTCTTCACAACATCTGCCAGATTTGCTACGCTCTCTCCTCTCCAAGTACCTATTTCAAAATAATCTTCTATCTTATATTTTTTTGCTAAGCCACGTAAAAGTGCAAAATCTGTTGGCAAGGAAGATCCGTCTAAAAATGCGATAGGTTCAACAAGCATTTCATCACCGCAAATTTGTGAAATATCAAGGGTTGGTAAAGCTTTTTCAAAGCTATATTTTTTGAGAACTTGCTTTCTCATTTCTTCCTCTGCATCCAAAATATGATTAATTAAATAAGGCTTTTTCAAAAGCATCTTTATTCCTTTAAATAATTTCGAAATTTTACTCATCTTTTTTCTTTTTTATCAATGATTGTAATACTACTACCGCTTCCTGGATATCTTTAAACTTAGGAATAATTTCAGTTATTTTCAAGGAAGAATCCTTAAAAAACATATAAAGCATTATGCCTGATGTAGAAATATAAGATAAACTTGCTGCCCAGGCTGCTCCGCGATGTGACCACTCTGGAATTAGGATAAAACAAGCTATTATTGTTATCAGTAAACCGACAAACATTGCTATAAAATTCTTTTTGTATTCTCCGTTTCCTGAAAAATAATGTCCCAACAACATCGTAATCGGATAAATAAAAACGCCTGGGGCTAAGGCATAAATTAGTACACGAATATCTGCAAAATCAGGTCCAAAGACACTTGTATAAACCACGGTGGGGATTAAAAGCATGATTAGGGTTAATACCACTGTAATAATTAAACTTATTCGTAATAATTTGGCAGTCAATATGGCAGCAGCCTTTTTATCTTGCATATTCACAATACGGGAATATTGCACTACCGTAATACTTCCAGAAACCAGCCATAAGGATTCCATAATAGAAACCGCATTAGAATAAACGCCAACAGCAGCTTTTCCTGAAAACACTTCTAAAATATAATAACTAAATCTAAAACTCAATATTTGTGAGATATGTCCCAGTTGATTCCAAAATCCATAACTCAACATTTTCTTCAATACAGGAAAATAATCGGTAAATTTATGACTGAAAAAACCGCTCAAAGAGCTACGTATAAGAATGATACTCATTAAAAAAGAAAACAGGTAGGCAATGTATAAAGAATTGATATACAAGTAAATATTTGAATATCCGAATTGATATAACACAAACACACTGCCCAATACCACAAATGATTGGCTGAGTAGAATATAATTGCTTTGTTTTACCTTTTCTTTTCCTAATAAAATAGAGGAATTAATCTGCGTAAAAGAATTAATGAGGGATAATATTAAAATATGGACAAGAAATTCTTCATCTACAATATTGGTAAAATACAAAAGCAGAAAACTAATTCCAATAACCACAATCGACCAAAGGTAAGATGGTAACAGAATCAAGGACGTTTTAAAACGGGGAACGATATAAACGAGGGAACTTCCTCCAACAAAATTGCATATTACCAATACAACAGCTATTGTGGCAAGAATAATACCTTGCTCGCCTTTTCCTTCTGCACCAAGAAATTGGGAAATTAATACGGCTAATAATACTTTGAAAACAGCATTAAAAACCCTGACAGTAAATGTATTGACAATTTTATTAAACAATGTTTCGCTGCATTAATGTTTGGTACAAATCTACAAATTCTTTTCCTACTGCTTCATAGCTGAAATTTTCAACGGCATAATTTCTGGCTTTTTCTGCATCAAAGTGAAGTTCTCCCTTTATCATTTTCTCCATTTCTCTGTATAGTGCTTGCTCATCTCCTTTCTGGATTAAGATTCCATAATCTTTTGTCAGGTGTTCTTTAATCCCGCCAACATCAGTGGAAATTACCGCAAGTCCTGATGCCAATGCCTCAACAATTACGCAAGGGAAATTTTCGTAGTTGCTAAACAAAAGCAATACATCACAATTCGGCATAAAAGCGGCAATTTCAGCTATGCTTTTTTCTCCATGAAAATAAACGAAGCTATTCAGTAAGTTTTTTCCCTTTGTACTTTGAAGAAAAGGCTCTTGATTACCGTCGCTAATGATATGTAATTCAAAATTAGGATGTTTTTCGGCTAATTGAACAACGACATTCAAGATTCCACTAATGTTTTTGTGTTCATCAACTAAAGTTGAGATATGCAAAAAACGAATTTTGCCGTCACTTCTCTCCTTCTTTAAGGAAAAAACACTTGTATCAACCACATTATTAACGCGATGGTATTTGCCTTCTATTCCGTTTTTACGCATTGCTTCCGCTAAATTCTTTGTTACCGGAGTATATACTGCATCTTTATCGGCATATTTTTTTAGAAAAAAACGATGCAAAAGAGAAATTTTTCCGTGGTATTTGGTGGAATGTTCGGTAATAATGTAAGGGATTTTCCGTGTAGCAGTTATTTTCTTCAAAGCTGCCATAAGAGGGAAAAGCACATTTGCATGAATAATATCAAAAGGAAAGTCTGGAAATTCTTTTTTTAGAGCAGCTTCATGTGTTTTACAGTATTTCTTAAAATTAATAATGGGAGAAAAGATCGGCATTTTGGATTTTTTCAGATAATAAATAATCGTATTAATCCCATTTTTGCTGAAACGATCGATAATAAGTTCTTCCTTTTGCGCAGCATCAAAACAAATATGCAAAACGCTGACATCAGCATATAATGCCACAGCCTCAGCATGTCTTTCCACAAAATTACCTAATGTGGGCTTTATCTTCGTTGGATACCAAGAAGATAAAAATAAAACGCGGTATTTTTTTTGTGTATTTTCCACCATCTTTTGCATATTAAATGCAAAATAACACAAAATATTTTATCAAAATAAGAATAAGTTATTTTGTTGATTAAAAAAATGTGTATATTTGCAGCCAAATTATGGTGGATGTAGCTCAGTTGGTTAGAGCACTAGATTGTGGTTCTAGGGGTCGCCGGTTCAAATCCGGTCTTCCACCCAAAAAAAAAGACTAGTTTTTGCTAGTCTTTTTTCTTTTTAGAGATGTTTATATAAATCTGCTTTTTCTTTTCGTACCTTTTTATAGAACTGTGTTTCATCCTCCGTAGATCGATATCCGATTGTAGCAATTACGGCAGCTGACAGGTTTTCTTTGTCTAAATCTAAGATTTCATTGTATTTTTCGGGTTGAAATCCTTCCATTGGGCAAGCATCTATCCTCAGTTCTGCTGCGGAAGACAAAAGAGTCCCTAGAGCAATGTAAGCTTGTTTTGCTGTCCAGTTTTTCAGTTCTTCTGGAGACATTTTGGATACTTTTGCTTTCATCATGCCTGCGAAATTCTGTAGATTTTCAACAGGAATTTGCCTTTTTTCGCCAGTTAATCGAACGTATTCATCAATTTCTTTATCTCCTAATTTAGTATAGTTACAAAAAACTACTAAATAGTCTGCATCTGCAATTTGTGGCTGCATAAAAGATACTTCTTGGAGTTTTTTTCTCAACTCCATATCCTTTATTAGTAATATTTTGTATGGTTGTAAGCCGTAAGAAGAAGCCGATAATTGTACTGCTTCTTTTAGTACTTCTAAATCGGCTTCTTTTATTGCTTTCTCTGCATCAAATTTCTTTGTTGCATATCGCCAGTTCATATTTTCCAGTATTCTCATCAGTTTTGGTTTTAAGGAAGATGTTAATCTTCAATTTTTACATATTTTTCGTTATCTGCCTTGTATATGCCGGCAAATGTAAGCAATTTATTCTGTTCTAAGGATTTAACTGTCTCATAAACCTCTTTAATTCTTTCTTGGTCTTGAGTAATTCCTTTGTTTTGTCCAAAAGCTACCGTTGCAGCAATTAGAAATACAGTCATTAAAAGTATTATTAGATTTGAAGTTTTCATTTTGACCTCCGTTTTTATTAGTTATTTATATTCAGTCTAAATTAAAACAAATAAAGTTTAGGTTTTGTTCAATGAAAACAAAAAAAAATAAATAAATTTGTATTTTAAAAATCTACAAAAACATTAAGACATGAAAAAAAAATTATTATTTCTCTCCTTTATTCTTACTATGAATATGGGTTTTGCACAAAATGCTGGAAACGCACTTGACTTTGATGGTACAAATGATTACGTTACAGCTTCACTCCCTACTGTATTTACAAATGTTGCCAATAATGACATCAGTGTTGAAGCGTGGATTAAACCCAAAGCTAACAATTTTTGCAGAATTCTTTTTGCTCAATATAGTAGTAGTAGTTTTATCAGCCTTTCTATTAGTTCTACAAATGAAGTATATTTTTATATAAACAATACCGTGGGTATTAAAACATCAAGCACTTTAGCATTGAATCAATGGACGCATGTAGCTTGTACTTGGAATGCGTCCACACAACTAGCAAAAATATACATCAATGGTGTTGAAGAAACAACTATTAGTGGAGGTAGTTCAAGTACTGGAACAGATAACATGCTTAGTATTGGAAGCAGAACAGATGGTTTTCAATATTTTACCGGAGAATTGGATGAGGTACGTATTTGGAATACTGTGAGAACTGCTTGTGATATTGAGGCTTATAAAAATACTGAATTTGATACTACTCAAGCTAATCTAATTGCATATTATCCTTTTAACCAGGGAATAGCAGGAGGAACAAATACCACTGTTACTAGTTTAAATGAAATAAATAACAACTACAACGGAACACTACAAAACTTTGCTTTAAGTGGTAGTAGTTCAAACTGGCTAACTTCTTCAGCAGTTATTAATCTTACAAATCAATATGGAATCTTTGGTATTGATAGTATTACCGAATGCTTTTCCTATACATGGATTGACGGAAACACATATACTACAAGTAATAATACAGCTAGTTACACAATAACAGGAGGTTCAACAAATGGATGTGATTCTATAGTTTATCTTGATCTTACAATAAACACGGTAGATACAAGCACAAGCCTTAGTGGCTCAACAATAACAAGTAATGCAACTAGTGCAACATACCAATGGCTAGATTGCGATAATGCTATGAGTATAATACCTAGTGAAACAGGGCAAAATTTCACCCCCACAGCCAACGGAAATTATGCAGTCGAAGTAACAGAAAATGCTTGTATAGATACTTCTGCCTGTGTTTCAATAATTAATGTGAATATTTCAAAAAATTCAACAGAAAACAGTGTTGCTATTTATCCTAATCCAACTAAAAACAGTTTTACTGTTGATTGTAAGAATTTCAACAATAGCATTTATTATAGTGTTTATTCAATGGATGGAAGACTGGTTGCGGAAGGTCAAAGTCGCAAAAACAATTTCACTATTGACTTAAGCAAGGAAAACAAAGCAATATATTTCTTGCGCATTATGTATGATAAACAAAGCAGTATCTATAAAATAGTGAAAGAATAATAAAGATTTTTAACAAATCTTACTAAAAAAAGAGTTAGCTTTTGAAAACTAACTCTTTTTGTGTTTAGAAATAAAACGAATTTACTTCATTTCCTTCATTGCTTTATACGCTTTGTCGCCATAAACAATCGAAGGTCCACCTCCCATAACTACAGCGACGCCAATAGTTTCTACAATTTCTTCTTGTGTTGCTCCGGCTTCTAAGGCTCCTTGCACATGACATGCAATGCAACCTTCACAACGAATAGCAATTGCAATTGCAAGAGCTTGAAGTTCTTTATGTTTGCCAGAAAGAGCCTTATCTTCTCCACTAGCTTTATGCATAGTTACAAAGCCTTCAGCTATTTTTGGGTTTTCTTTCGAAAGTGTTCCGATAAAATTCGAAACATCTTGTGCTTGATCTTTAAAATTTGCCATAATTGTATTTTTTT
>CAZJZP010000049.1:6918-11887 GCA_964550505.1 uncultured Prolixibacteraceae bacterium
ATAAAGCATATCATTCGCATCATATTGACCAAATCGACCTTCTTCACCAAAAAACAAATTAGCACCTAATTGAATATCAAATCCATCTGCAAAATCATAGCTTATTTTAGGGCGTACTAGTGCATCACTATTGTTTAAGCCAATATATGAAAAAAGTTCAATCCATAATTTCTCTCTTAAAAAATCCTTTTTTGCCAAAAAGGTCATAGTGTTTTCCCATTCATCGTTGACCATACCTTCTTCATAATTAAGAATATGTTCTTGAATAAATTGAATGCTTAGTTTTACTCCCTTCAGTGTATAATCAACTCCTGCCATATAATGAAGATTATTTTTTTTTATACTAGCATCTGTAATCGACGGGTTTTCAGTTTGAAAATATCTCCCACTGTAATATGCTCCTTCAGCTCTTATCAACCAATCCTTGACAGGAACACTAAAACTACCTCCACCCATAGCTATACGGTGATATTCCGGTCTTATTGTTAAATCAATTAATTGCATTGTAAGTGTATCAATTTGTTTTGTTTGATGTAAAGCAGGATCATCGTAAAAGAAATATCCACCAACAGCTTCAAAATCAAAAGAAGATGCCATTAACGAATAGCGACTAAATATCTCGCTATTTTCCAATCTCGGATGCACTACGGCAGTCGAATAATCCCAGTTTGGAGTGATAGGAAAATTCATCTGAGGAGCCCAAATAGAATTGTTTGCGGGCATCTTAGTAGAAGTAAACACAGGAACCCAAACAGCTTCAATCGTATGATTTCCTTTAAAATAATTAAACTTCAAAGATGTTATGCCTGTCCGTATTTCTTCAAAATCTGGCAATAAAAATTCACGTAAATCTTTTGGAGAAACTACATCTGTAATAAAAACACCATCTGCTTTCCCCCAGATGATTTGTTGGCGACCTATTCTGATGTCAAAATTTTTGAAATACATATCCATGTATGCTTCTCGTAAACCAATTTCAAGATCGCTATCAGTATAATGATACAGATAAGGATTTACCTTAAAAGCGATTTTATTAGTACGTTTTTCAAAATTAAGATTAAAGGTGTTTTGAATGATAGAAAAATCATTAGGTTTTTCTATCAATAAACCGGTGTAATTTCTTACATAGCCATTTATGGATATATTTTCCTGTGCGAAAATTTGAATAGTCATTAAACATATCGTAAATAGCATTAAATATTTCTTCATCTTTCATCAATTTTATTGTTTGTAAAAAAACATTACTGAAATTATTGTCCCATTGTCATACTTCGTTCAGTAAATTTTGAAGCAGAAACACCTTGATTTATTTTTACATTAGAAAGTTCCATAATTGTTTTATGGTTTTTTTGAACATTGTGCATTTCCGTTTTTAAAATTGTCCAAAAACCGTTTATTTTTTCAAATTTTAAAATAGTCAATGTTTTAAGCAATTTCCCTTTTGTATCATAAAATTCCCTACGCATTCCAAGAAAATTATCTTTCATTACCCATGTTATTGTTTTAGAATACATATAGTTTGCTTCTTTAGGCGTACTTTCAACAACATAAAATTCTTTTCCACCAATACTTTCACTTCTTAACAGCTTGTGATTATCTTCATTAGGGTGTCGATCACCTAAATCATCATATGTAAAATCAGAACCCATAAAATAATCACTTTTGCTTCCACTACTGATACGTTTTGTACGCTTTAAAGCAGGAAGATAAATCCATTGGTCATCCTCTTTGTCTCCTCCATAACTCCAATTCATAAAAGACGTTCCTTTAACATCTGCAGGGGCAAGAAAAAACATAATTTTCTTTTCTGTTTCACCTTCTCTTTTAATATATTGTTTTAGTTCACGGAGCCTCTGTTCTCCTTGTTTATTTAACAGTGTCATCGTAAGTTCTGCCTGAGTATCATCCCCTTCGGGTAAATCGTACACTTTTTGTATAATTTGAGCTCCATCTAATTGTGCAAAACTCTGTTGTGTTGTAAATGTCATAAATACAATGGCTAAGCTTAATAAAATTGTTCTTTTTTTCATTTCGTTTAAATTTTAAAGGTTTAGTTATTAATTATTTTTATCTTTTTTAATGAATACTTTAAATGAAAACAGCAATATCATCATTATTGAGAGTGTTCCTAACAAACTGGTAAACATGTTCATAGACACTAAAGCTCCAAGCGTTCGATTTGGAGGGAATACCGAAAACAGCAATACTAAAAATCCTGCAATTACTACAATCGCATTATATATAATGGCTTTCCCTGTTTGTTTCATTGTTAAATAAATAGCTTGCAGCGGAACAGTTGTTATAGTAAGATTTCTACGATAATGCTGAATAAAATGAATGGCGTAATCAATTCCGATACCAATGGCAATACTAGATAATAAAGCCGTTGTTGTGCTTAGAGGAATATTGAAGATACCCATTACCCCAAAACTTATCAGTGCCGTAATAACAATAGGCAAAGAACCTATTAACCCAGCTTTAAAGCTTTTAAACATTATTGATAACAATAATAAAACCAGTCCGAGTGAAATCAAAATACTCATAACTTGACCTTCAAGTATTAATTCTGTAAATACCAACCCTTTATAACCGGAACCTGCAAAATTTAATTGGATTCCATTGGCCGCAAATTTTTCATCATATTTGTTAATGATATTTAATGCAGCATTAATGGTTTTTGAATCATCTCCTTTGAGTTGAAATGTAATATTTGTTTTATTGTAATCGTAATTTACGAGTTTTGTTATATTTTCGGGGTCTCCAGACATTTCGTACAAGAGAAGATATTGAGCTATTAACTCACTATTATCTGGAATTGTATAAAATGATTCTTTATCTGCATTCATAACTTTATTCATCCTCTTCAAATAATCTGTTAAAGAGAAAGAGTTGCCTACTTTAGAAAGGCTTTCCGTTTCTTGCTGCATGTCATCTATCAATCGTAGGTTTTCAGGCTGTTTGAATACTCCAACATCCTTAGATTCCAAAATAACATTCAGTGTTGATGTTCCTCCGAACTTACTGTTAACAAAAGCGTCTGTAAGTACAATTTCGCTGTCTTTTTCAAATTTATCTAAGAAACTAGAATTAATCCACACTCTTTGAATCCCAATTATTGAAGCAATGACAATAAGTAAACTAATCAGAAAAATTGCTTTTTTTCGTTTAAACAATACATCTGTAAGCTTTATAAATTTATTATTAAGCTTTTCTTTCTTTGATAATTTCTTTTTCTGTGTTTTGTTTTTATATCCTAACAAGATTACAAATGCCGGTAAAAACACTAAAGTCATAATAAAACTTGTAAAAATTCCAAAAGCAGTGAAAATTCCGAAGTATTTAATAGGATAAACTTGGGAACTGAGCAGTGAAATAAAACCTATCATTGTTGTAAAAGCAGCCATAAGTAAAGGCTTCCATAAAACTTCAAGTGTGTGAAAAACTGCATCTTTCCTTGTTGATGATGGGTTTTCCGTAAAAAATTGCTTCAGATGGTTGTAAAAATAAATGCCATAAGCCACTCCTATTGCTATCAACATTACCGGAATCATTGTTGAAACAGAAAAAATTGGAATTCTCAAAGCAGCCATAAGCCCAAAAGTCCAAATAGAACTAATAAATACTGTTATCAGTGTTGCTGTTGTTGCACGAATGCTTCGCAAGAGAAAAAACAAAACCAGTGCAATTACAATAAGTACAATAGGCACCATTCGTTTCATGTCAGCAGGACCAAGTAAAGCCATTGTACCCTCAACAATAGGACGACCTGCCACATAAATTTCATCACCATTACCTTCATACGACTTAGCAATATCTAATATTTGATTATAAAAACTTGCGGTAAAAGTTGTGTCATTCATACCTGCTGCAATTAATGCCACTGTTTCGTCTTCTGAAACAAAACGACCAAATACCATGTCATTGCTTTTCACGCTTTCCCTTAAAAATGCTAATTCTTCTTTGGTCTCGGGAACTTCCAGATAAAATGCTTCTACTTCCATCCCTTCTTCTGAACCGGTAATATTATCAGCAGAATATACAGACATTACATCATTTTCTTCAAATTCATCCATTTCTTGTAAGACAATGGTAATATCTTTAATTTTTTGCAAACTTTTGGAATTGTAAATACCGTTTTTATTTTCCACGGCAATTAGTATTCCATCCTTAATGTTAAACCACTCTTCTGCCTGATCACTATACACAAAAGCTGGATGCTCTTTGGGCATATATTCATCAAGATCCGTTTCCATTCGAGCATACTCTTTTGTTTCATACACGAAAAATACACTTATTAAAAACACTACTAAAACAATTAATCCTGCTTTAATCTTTAATTTACTCTGTTTGTTGTTCATAACGCTATATGTTTGTTAATATTAACTAACTTTATTTGGTTAAAAAAATGGACTACATTTAAGTCCATTTATAAGTTTTTTACTTATTTTCCATTAATCTCGTCAAGAATCTCTTGAATATCTTCTTGACATTGACCACAAACGTTTCCGGCTTCAGTAAGTTCTCCGACTTCTTCCACTGTTTTTAGTTTATTATCATTAATGGCTTTTATGATTGTGCTTTTATACACTTCCATACATGTACAAATCAAGGTATCTTCTTTCATAATTTTATAATTAAGCTAGTTCAAAAATTTCCATGTCTTCTTCTACTGTTTTTATGCATTGAATGCCAAATTCTTTCTGCACGGCATCTAATAGATTCGGTGTTAACCAAGCTGGTAAAGTTGGACCAATATGCGTGTTTTTTATTCCTAAAGACAGTAATGCAAGATGAACAATAATTGCTTTTTGCTCATACCAAGCGATATTGTAAACAATTGGTAATTTATTTATATCGTCTAACTTCAAAACTTCTTTTAGCTTCAACGCCACAAATGCCCACGAATAACTGTCATTACACTGTCCTGCGTCCAAAACTCTTGGTATGCCGTTAATATCGCCTAAGTTTA
>CAZJZP010000050.1:0-3515 GCA_964550505.1 uncultured Prolixibacteraceae bacterium
AAGTGATTAGGACGAAGCTCTGCAAAAGTTCCCGAAAGTAAAGGAGTAAAATTCATAGGACTTCTAAAAACATCTTTCGGAAAATCTTGTGCGTTAAGCCCTAGACAAAACAGGAGTAATATCCCTAAGATTTTGTTCTTCATAAACTTGCCATTATTAATTTTGCTTATCCTGCTTGTTTTTTCTCTTTAAAATCTTTTTTTGCAATAAAAAAACAGCTCAATGAGCTGTTTGTAATAATATTGTAATAGTTTTGATTACTCTTCTTCCTCTTCCATGCAAAACTCCTTTATCAAATCGTATGCATCATTAAAGCCAAACTGAAAGGCCATTTTCCAATCTTCGCAAGCTCCGCCTTTGTCTCCAAGCTCTCCTTTGGCAATACCTCTTAAGTCGTAAGCCTCAGCATAATTGGGTTGAATTTCCAGTGCTTTTGTATAATCCTCTATCGCTCCTTCGTAATCTTCGATATAATACTTGCACAAACCTCTGTAAGCATAAGCTTCAGGGTCTTCTGGATTCATTTCTATAACCTTCGTAAAGCTCTGAATAGCAGCCTTGTAGTTTTTAACAACTAGATTGTTGTAACCATCTTTAAAAAAATCTAATTCAGAAACCAAATTCTTTGTGGTATGTCTGTTGCAAGAACTAAATACCAAGATGATAAGTGCAAAAGGGAGAAGAATTCGTCTATTCATTGTCTTCATTATCTTATTTTTTCGTTTTTTTATAAAAATTAATAATAAATAAATCTTTTTTCCTTATTTATTAATTTTATTTGTATCTTAGATAAATACTTTTCAAAGATATTAAAAATTAATTGTTTAGCAATACTAAACCTAATTTTTTTTTGACAAGTAAATAAGAAAGAACAAATCTTTGCAATCCTATACGCAAATATAATACTTTTGTTACTATAAAAAAAAACAAAAATGACAAAGAAAAAGAAAAAAAGCACAAATAACGGACTGGAACATCAAATACTCTGTGTGTTTTCCAAAAATCCATTTAATAGTTTTAACTTCAAGCAATTATCAGCAAGGCTTGGAATTAAAGACAAAGCAAGCAGAGAACTTATCAAGAGTCTAATAAATAAGTTAGTGAAAGAGGATGTTATTGTGGAGCGCGGAAGGGGAAAATACATTATTAATAGGCAGAATATTCCAGGTGAATACGTTCCTAAATCTATGATTACAGGAATTGTTGACATGAAACAAACCGGAAAAGCTTATATTCTTCCTGATAATGGAGGAGAAGATGTCTTTATAAATGCTGGTAATACAAATCATGCTTTAAACGGTGATCATGTTAAGGTTTTACTATTTCCTAGAAGAAAGGCCAGAAAACAAGAAGGACAAATTGTTGAAGTTCTAAAACGCAAAACCATTCGTTTTGTCGGTACTATTCAGGTTTCTAAGCATTTTGCATTTCTAATCCCTGACGAAGAATCTATGCCAACGGATATTTTTATTTCTAAAGAAAGATTAAATGGCGCAGAAGATGGAGATAAGGTCTTGGGTGAAATTATTGAATGGCCAGAAAGGGCAAAAAATCCTTTCGGAACAATCATTGAAGTGCTCGGAAAACCTGGCGACAATAATGTGGAAATGACCTCCATTCTAACAAATTTTGATTTAAACATTGGCTTTTCTGATGCCTTGCTTAAAGAGGCAGACAATATTCCCAAAACTATTAGTAAAGAAGAAATAAAAAAACGAAGAGATTTCCGTAAAGTTTTTACCCTTACTATTGATCCTTTTGATGCTAAAGATTTTGATGATGCAATTTCTATCAAAAAACTCTCCGATACCTCTTGGGAAATTGGCGTTCATATTGCAGATGTTTCGCATTATGTAAAAGAAAACAGCGGTTTAGATAAAGAAGCCTTTGAACGTGCAAATTCTGTTTATCTTGTTGATAGAGTCATTCCTATGCTTCCCGAAGTGCTTTCGAATCAATTATGTTCTTTACGTCCTAACGAAGACAAGCTTTGCTTCTCTGCTGTTTTTGAAGTTGACAATAAAATGAAAATCCTAAAACAATGGTTCGGAAAAACAATTATCAATTCGGATAAAAGATATCATTACGAGGAAGTGCAAGAAATTATTGAGGGCAAAAAGAAAGATGCCTTTTCGAAAGACATTCTTAAACTTCATCAATTGGCACAAATACTAAGAAAAGCAAGATTTACTAAAGGCTCTATTGATTTCCATTCTCAAGAAGTACGATTTGTGTTGGATAAAGAAGGAAATCCTATCAAGACGTATGTGAAAATCCCTCAAGATTCCAACCACTTGATTGAAGAATTTATGCTTTTAACAAATAAAAAAGTGGCAGAAAGAATTGGGATTAAAGGCAAAGAGGATAAAAAAGAAAAAAGCTTTGTTTATCGTGTACATGATGAACCTACTTATGAAAAACTCAATGCATTTTCCGAATTTATCTCTAAGTTTGGTTATTCGATCAATTATAAGGATAAAAGCAGTATGGCTAATTCTTTCAATAAACTTTTCCAAAGTATTTCCGGAAAAGCCGAGGAAAATCTTATTGAAACAATCGCTTTACGAACGATGGCAAAAGCTATTTACTCTACAGATAACCACGGGCATTATGGTTTGTCTTTCTCCCATTATACCCATTTTACCTCTCCCATCAGAAGATATGCCGACTTAATGGTGCATCGACTGTTGGAACACTACTTAAACGGAGGAAAATCTGCAAACAAAGTGGAATTGGAAGAACAATGTAAACATATTAGCGAGCAAGAACGAATTGCCATTGATGCCGAAAGAATGTCGGTAAAATATATGCAGGCTAAATTTTTGCTCGACAAAGTCGGTCAAAATTTTAAAGGTGTAATTTCTGGCGTTAGTAAATGGGGCATTTTTGTTGAACTGGAAGACAATAAATGCGAAGGAATGGTTAGCTTAAAAACCATGAATGATGATTATTATTTCCTAGATGAAGATAATTATCAGGTTATTGGACACAACAGCCACAAAAAATACACCTTAGGCGACAAAGTCAAAATACGGGTGATAGAAGTTGATTTATCAAAAAGACAGATGAATTTTCAACTGCTTTCATAGGTTTTAACGCTTCTTTCTACCTGTAATCTTATATTTCATAATATTGGTTTTTCCGCCATAATTGCTTCGGGTTTCCATTGTTCCTTCAAAGCTGTTTCTTCCTGTGAGCATAATTTTGTATTGGGTTCCTCCCAGCCTGTCCTTATCCTCAAATCCCGGACTGCTAATCACATGGTATTTTCCCTCTTTTGACTTATCCCAAATTGGCATAATCATATCAAAATCAACATCAGGAATATCTACTTTTTTGCCAATCAAAGCGTTTGTCGTTTGCTTTTTACCCTCTTCAAATTCTTCTGATGTTCCCATTTTATCTGAAAAAGATTCAAGATATTGCAAAGAAGCATCCATAATTGCTTCGGTACAAACAGCATCAATCGCCCAAACTCCCTCTAATGTCGGACCCCCAATCAAAATTTCAACTAC
>CAZJZP010000050.1:3615-11790 GCA_964550505.1 uncultured Prolixibacteraceae bacterium
ACCCTGCCCATATATTCACCAACAACGCTTTCATCTTGCCAAAACTCCCAAACATAATCTTTAATTACCTTAATTACTGCTTCTGAAGCCTGATTGGGATCTTTAACAGCACGCATAGTTCTTTTTAGTTTTTTATACCAATAAACATTATTTATTTTTTCTTTTTTTCTTTTCTCTTTATAGTATAAATCATAGGATTTCTGGTAAATATTAACCCGCTCGTTTATCGCTTCTTGGATAAATTTATTCAATGACCAATCAATAGCAAAAACACCAACAAAAGCAAGATTAATAGCAGAAGTATTAATTAATTTTATGGCCCAATAATTATAGAGGTTTTTAGATAATTCCAGCGTTGCTTTTCCAGTTTTTCCATTTGCAACATCAATAGCACATTGCACAAGGGCAAAACTCAAGCCAACTTCTGTTGCTACCTGATTAATTCCAGATAAAGCGCCCATTTCCAATGCATTTTCAGCAAAAGCTGAACCCTGAGAAACAATGCCAAACCATTCGCTAACTTTCTCCCAACCTTGCATAGATGCTGATTTGGAATTTGGACTAACAGCAGCATAATTTTCCATGGTTTCAACCACTTCGTTTTGCTTCATGTAGTTTCCTCCAGGGAAAGGGACTTTAAGCACTTTCATGGTGGGTGAAGCTTCCACTTTTTCGCTTACTGCCCAAGGAGCAAAAGTTGTTAGATGGTTTGTATAAACAGTAATGGTATTGGTAGCTGTATTTATTTCATAAGGTAAGGCTTCCCACTTTTTATCTTTTTCATTATAATACATGCAAAACAAATCCTTTTGCGGATCTGCTCCCTGTGGTAAATCTGCTGGGTCATAAGCAAAACTAATTTCCAAATAGCCTTCAAATTCTGTCATATTTGAAATATTCACATCGTAAGCATTTAACATACTTAAGCCTTCTTGCTTTGGTAGTCCTTTGACGGAATAAAGACTTAGTTTCTCTTCTTGATCGACAAGACCGTATGGAATATTAACGATAAGTTTGTCTTCGTAATTGATTAATTCATCCGTTTCACTTCCTCCCACTGTTTGTTCCAACAATAATTTTTTCTTGATTCCACCAAAAAACATATCATAACTGAAATATGCAGCAGCTCCCACAAGAATTGCAATAGCTAGAAAAGCTGCAATTTTGGGAAGTTTCCTTTTCTTTTTGGGAGAGGCGACAGCCATTTTGGGTTTTGCTTGCAAAACTTGCTCTTTTTTCTTCTCTTGGATTTTCTTTTCCTCAGTTAATACTTGTTTTTCACGTGGATTTCCACATTTAACACAAAACTTAGCGCTTGGTGTCCATGCTGCACCGCAACTGCAATATTCCTGCTTTTCTTCTTCCTTTTTTGCTGTTTCTACGGCTTTCCCACATTTAGTGCAGAATTTCGCTGTTGCTAATAGCATCGTACCGCAACTTAAACATGTATTTGTTTTTTCATTTTTCTCTTTTTTCTCTTCTTGCGGCTGTTGTTTTTCACCACATTTAACGCAAAATTTTGCTCCTGAAACAAGGGAAGCACCACATTTTGAACAAATTATAGCTGCCATAGTATTTGTAATTATTATTATAAATTTGTAGCCTAATATACAAAAATAAAAATGAATAATCCATACAAAAAAAGCCGAAATATTTTAGGGATTTTCTTTCTGTTAGGAGGAATTCTTCTGTTAACCATTTCTTCCTCTTTGGATAAAATGGATATAAAATATGCGCTTTTTTTAATAGGAATATTTCTTATCCTTTCTGCTTCAATTATTGTTTGGATTTTTAACAAATACAGTAAAATCTTTGAACGACTGATGCGTAATGAAAACATAATTGATAAATGGACAATAGAAGCTGCTTTATTTAAAGAATTTGTTCAATATGATAAGGAAAAAGAAATATATCGCTATCGTTTTATGTTTTATTTTATTGCAGGAATTAGTATTCTCGTTGGTTTGTTTCTTATCATCATAGGACTAGAAATTGCTATTATCGCTGCCATTATTTTTGGAATTATTGCTTTTGTTTGGCTCGTTAGCAGAATTGCAATCCTAAGCAAGAAGAAGCAGCATTTCAGTGGAAACGCTAGTATCATAATTGCAAAAGAAGGTGGAATGCTTAACAAAAAACTACACAATTGGTCGCAATTGGCTTCCCGACTTTCTAAAAGCAAAATTCACACATTATCAAGTCAAGTTTTGGTTTTAGAAATAGATTATACCGTTCTGCAACGAACAGGAGAAGTAGAATATTGTGCTCGTTTTCCCATTCAAAATAATAAAGAAAACAAAGACAGACTAGAGGCTATAATAGAGAAAATCTACGCATAAAAAAGACTGCCTTAAAAAAAAGACAGTCTATTTATCTATAAAAAACACTTTAATTAATAAAAAAGCATTTCCGTTTATTCCTGTTTCTCCGAAACTTTACGCGTTGAATAGCTGATTTTGTATGCTCCTATTCGACGTAACTCCTGCTTAATATCAGTAACAATTCCCATTTTTGTTTCAGCATCTACCTTTAAACTGGTTGTGTAAAAGGGTCTGTCTTGTTCACTGATAGCCGTTTTTTCCTTTTCAATAAATTCAGGAATATCCGCCACATTAGCAAAAACATCATTAAGCTGAATACGAGGCTCTGTACCATACTCTGCACGGGTAGGTGGACCTACATAGATATATCCAACCAATTCTTTTCTTTCTAGCTTCTGCACTTCAGTAGCTTCAGGTTGCTGAACTTTTACAAAAAGAGTTGTTTCTCGCATTACAGTAGTTACCATAAAAAAGAAAAGCAACATAAAAATAATATCTGGCAGAGAGGATGTTGAAATTCCCGGAGTATCTTTTCCTTTATTTTTTTTGAATCTTGACATATTAATTTCCTCCTACATCTTTAGGTTCTGCTTCAGAAATGGCAACAGGAATTGCAGTACGTATAGCTTTTTTCAGTTCTTCGTCCTTGATATCGTCATATTTAATTCCAAATTTCTGTAAAGCATATTCGTCACGTAATTCATTAACTGCTGCTGTTAATTCATTTTGCACTTTGATATACATCTCATAGGATGTCCCTCGGTCGTTTTGAAGTGAAACAATTCCTTTTGAAATTTCCACTTCTCCTAATCCTTCGACATATTCCAATTTCTTTTCAGGTAAATTGGGGTCATTTGTAGGATTAGAGAAAAACCTCTTTGCATCGTCCTTCAAAGTATTGATATCTCCTGGCTTACCTCTAACCAATAATTGGTCATTTTTGTTAACCAATACTACAAAAAGATTTCGCTTATTGTACTTAGGAGGAGGAGTATTGTCTGGTAAAGGTGGCAATTGCCTAGATAAACCAGAATCCACATCCATTGTTGTTGTTACCAAAAAGAATATCAACAATAGGAAGGCGATATCTGCCATTGATCCGGCATTTATTTCACTAACTTTTCTAGCCATTATAAGTTTCCTTTTATTTAAACATTTTACTTATTGATGAGTAAACGATAGCTAAAACAGCTAATCCTGCTAAAACATAAGTAAGGATTAATGCTCCTCCTACCATTTTAGAAGATGAAGCTGTTACTTCAAATTTCTCATACACTGCTCCTTCAATACTTCCTGATGCAAAAGCATAAGAAAGTCCGGCAAGAGCTAATAATCCTACTAATACAATAACAATTTTTAATGCATTTTTAGGATTCATTACGATAAAAATAATGGGGAAAATAACAGCTGCTGCTGCACCCAAAATTATTAATATTTTTCCGTAATTAATAAGCATTCCTGCTCTGGCTTCTGTATCGAGATAAAAAAGCAATGTAAATAATGCTGCTAAACCCATAAAGCTAAAGAGCATTATTCTCAATATTGAATGAATTAATTTATCTTGTTTCATTTGTGTATTATTTTTTAAACAAATAAGTGTTTTTTCTTCTTTGTGAAAGGGCTTTTTAGCTAAAAAGCCCAAGAAAATCACTCTTTGTTATTATTTACTCATTTTATTGTATCCAGTAAGAATATCCATAAAACTTATGGTTGCATCTTCCATATCGTTAACCAATTTATCAATTTTAGATACGATATAGTTATAGAATAACTGAAGAATAACAGCAACAATAAGACCGAATACAGTTGTTAAAAGAGCTACTTTAATACCACCTGCAACAATAGTTGGAGAAATATCTCCTTGTGCTTCGATAGCATCGAAAGCTGAAATCATACCAATTACCGTACCCATGAAACCAAGCATTGGAGCAAGAGCAATAAATAAAGAAATCCATGAAAGACCGCTTTCTAATCTACCCATTTGAACGCTACCATAAGCGATAAGTGATTTTTCAACATTATCAAGACCTTCTTCGTATCTGTCAAGACCTTGGAAGAAAATAGCTGCAACTGGACCGCGTGTGTCTTTACAAAGCTCTTTCGCTTCATTAACACCACCATTACTAAGTGCTTCTTCGATTTGACCTAATAATTTTTTGGTATTTGTTGTAGCTAAGTTTAGGTAAAGAATACGTTCGATTGCAAGAGCAAGACCAAGAATAAGAGCAATTAATACAATACCCATAAATCCTGCACCACCTTCAATAAATTTTTCTTTAAGTACTTGATGGAATGTTTTTTCTTCCACCACCTCGTCTTCTTCTACAACTGTTTCGGCTGGTGTTTCCGCTGCTGCTGAATCTGTAGCTGCTGAGTCAGTTTGTTCAGTAGCATCTGTTTCTGTTTCTTCTTGCGCTATTACTTGATTTGACATTGCAAATGTAAGTAATCCGACTATTGATAATAAAACAAAGAATTTTTTCATAATTCAATTAAATTTATTAGTTTTTAGTGTTAATAATTTATTTTTCTGTTTTTTATTGTTTATTTCTGCTTCTTTTTATCTATTTTTTTACTGTTTTTCTCCAAAATAAGCGGAGAGAGTGGGATTCGAACCCACGATACCCTTTTGAGGTATACACACTTTCCAGGCGTGCGCCTTCGACCACTCGGCCACCTCTCCTCACATATTCTCAGCCTGCTAAATTACAAAAAAATATAAACTACAAGTCTATTTATGTTTTTTTTTCGTTAATTTATAAACGCAAATCTAAAACTATTTTTTCAAAATACCATAGAAAATCAGTTAACGGCTTTTTAGGGAAAGTTATCGGGCACATTATTATTATATACCAAAAATTGTTTTTGCGTTTTGGCTAGTAATATTTGCTAGCTCTTCCAAGCTGATTTTTTTAATTTCAGCCAATTTTTCTGCTATAATTCGTGTGTAAGCTACTTCATTGCGCTTACCTCGATATGGAACAGGAGCTAAAAAAGGGCTATCCGTTTCCAAAACGAGCTTATTGATGTCTATTCCCTTGATGATATCAGCCAAGTCAGCATTTTTAAAAGTTAAAACCCCTCCAATTCCTAAAGCAAAGCCTTTTTCCGTTAAGCGTTTTGCCTGAGCACTATTTCCAGAAAAGCAATGAAAAATGCCTGGGGATTTTTTTTCTGAGAAATCATAGTCTTGCAGCACTTCAATAATATCCTCCATAGAATTTCGCGCATGAATAGACAGGGGAAGATTCATTTCAAAAGACCAATCAATTTGTTTTTTAAACGCCTGTATTTGTTCCTTTTTGAAGGATTTATCCCAGTATAAATCTATTCCTGTTTCGCCTATTGCATAAAAACGAACAGCTGATTGCTCAAATTCTTTACGGATTTGTTGTAGATCTTCTTCCCATTTTTCTGTAACGGAAGTTGGATGTAATCCCATCATTGGATAATAAAAATCAGGAAATTCCTTATACAATGCCAATAATTTGGAAACAGAAGCAGTATCGATATTCGGCAAAAAGGCTGCATATATTCCATTATCTTTAGCTCTTTGAACAATATCAAGATTTTCCTTCTTCTCAAAATAGTCTTCCAAATAAGTATGTGTATGTGTATCAATTAAAAAAACAGTCTTCCCTTCCATAAAATATTTCTTTTTTTATCAATTATTATCTTTTTTTTTGTAATTTTACAAAATCTTTAAACTATTAAGCTTAAGATTAGTCAAAAATAGTACAATTATGAAGATTTTTTTGCAATATAACGATAAAAACAGATTAAGCTTTCTTTTGTTTAGCTTATTTTTCACTCTATTCATCCCAAAACTTCAGGCTCAACTTCTTGTTAATCCTGCTCCAACACCTCAGCAATTAGTTAATAACACATTGATTGGAACAGGTGTTACTGTTAGTAACATTACATACACTGGTTCTTTATCTGCTATTGCAGAATTTGATGCTACCAACACCGTTTTGGCTATACAAAGTGGAGTTTTATTATCCAGTGGAAATGCTGTTGATGCAGTTGGACCAAACAACACTGGGAGTTCGGGAACTGATTTGAATCAGTCAGGAGACGTTCTTTTAACAAATATCGCTGGAATGTCCACTTTTGATGCAGCTGTCTTAGAATTTGATTTTGTGCCGACATCTGACACTATCAAGTTTAACTATAGCTTTGGTTCTGAAGAATATTTAGAATTTGTCAACGCTGGTGTTAATGATGCTTTTGGCTTTTTTATTAGTGGTCCAAATCCTGCCGGGGGAAATTATGTTAACCATAATATCGCGCTTATTCCTGGCACCACAACTCCTGTTACTATTGATAATGTAAACAATATTTCCAATAGTGCTTATTATATTAATAATGGAGATGGTTCCACCGCTCCTTATAATTCAAGCACACAATACATACAATACGATGGTTATACTGTGCCCTTAACTGCATTAGCTCCTGTTGTGCCTTGCCAACAGTATCATATAAAAATTGCAATTGCCGATGGTGGTGACGGTGTTTGGGATTCCGGTGTTTTTTTGGAAGCAAATAGTTTTACAACAAATAGTCTGAATGTAAACATTACTTACAGCACCTTGGTTGATTCTGTTGCTATTGAAGGCTGTAATGATGTTATTGTGGGATTTAAAACACCTACAAACACTCCTGTTGATTTGCCTGTCAACTTTACACTCTCCGGAACAGCTACCAATAACGTGGATTACACTTTAACCCCCACTAACGTTGTTATTCCCGCAGGTAGTGATACCGCAACACTAACCATTTCCCCTCTTATGGATGGCATTACTGAGGGAATAGAAACGATTATTTTTGATGTTCAAACTTCTGTTTGTTCTAATGATACATTTACTATTGAAATTCACGATAATGACTATTTGAATATAGTAACATCACCTGATACAACTATCTGCGATAGTATTGATGTAGGTTTATGGGTAAATGCCAGCGGTGGATATACTGGAGGAGGAAACCCCTATCATTATCAATGGAGCACAGGAGACACAACGGCAAATATTGTTGTTGCCCCGCAAACAACTACCACGTTTTATGTTACTGTAACCGAAGATTGTGGTCAAAGTTTGGTGGATTCTGTTACTGTATTTGCATTTTCGGGCACTGCCGATGTGAGTCCCGATACCTTTATCTGTGCTGGAGAAACGGTAATATTAGAAGTTTCTACTGGAAATTCTTTTTTATGGAGCACAGGCGACACCACACAAAGCATCAGCGTAAGTCCTCTGCATACAACTACCTATTATGTTACTGCAACAGGAGCTTGTTCTGGCTATGATACGGTTACGGTTACTGTTCAACCATTGCCAATAATTCAAGTTATGGCTTCACAAGAAATTTTGATTGGAGGTGAAACAACTGTAATTACTGCTAGTGGAGCAGATATTTACCTTTGGTCATCCAATCCTAACGACATTACACTTATCGGTCAAGAAGACAACAGCAGTATTACTGTAACACCACAGCAAACCACCACCTACACCGTTGTTGGAAGTGATAGCATACTCGGTTGCTCTACTACAAAATCAATTGATATTTATGTAGAGCCAACTTTTTACATCCCAAATAGCTTTTCTCCAAACGGCGATGGAATTAACGATCATTTTCAGGTCTTTGGTTCTGGAATTTTGGATTATGAAATCTTTATTTTCGACCGTTGGGGAGAACTCATTTATTATTCGAAAGATATGAATGAACATTGGGATGGTAAAAAAGATAACCGCATTGTGCCCGAAGGTGTTTATTTGTATAAAATACTTATCAGCACTTCGATAAATAAAGATAAATTCCCTTATTATGGGAAAATTACCCTGATTCGATAATA